>CAZDWP010000234.1:0-3874 GCA_964508985.1 uncultured Herbinix sp.
CAGTGATACATTAATCTCTTATTTTGATAAGTATAGAAAGGAATTTGAAGCTGATTCTCTAAAGGCTTTTCCATATGTTGTTGATGTATGCAGAAGGATTTTCGAAAGTAAGGGCTTTAATCATCTCTATACCCATAGAGGAAAATCATCTATAGAGTTTCTTAAGAAGCATAATATGTATGAATACTTTAGTGGGCTAATTACTAGGGATAGCAATTTTAAGCGAAAGCCTGATCCGGAAGCACTTTTATGGCTTACAGAGGAATACAAGATTGATAAAAGCCAAGCTCTGATGATTGGTGATAGGGATATAGATATATTAGCCGCTAAGAATGCGGGGATTGAAGGCTGTTATTATAGAAGCTATCCCTTGTATGATTGTGAATTTGCTAAACATACGATTACTGATTACAGGCAATTAGCAGAACTGTTGGCATTATAGTAGATGAGTAATAAAATAACATTTTTTAAGGGGAAGTATGATTAATAGAATACATATACTAGGTGCTTCAGGCTCGGGTACTACAACCTTAGCTAGCATAATAAGTAAAAAATCAGGTTACAAGCATATCGATACAGATGATTATTATTGGGTGAAGACCGAACCTCCGTTTACACAGAAAAGAAAGCCTGAGGAACGGATCAAGTTATTATCGGAAGCCATGCAATCATGTGACAAATGGATACTGTCAGGCTCCTTATGCGGATGGGGAGATGTGCTCATACCTTTATTTGACTTGGTGATTTACCTGTGGATTCCTCAGGATGTTCGAATGGAGAGGCTTAAAGAACGAGAATTCCAACGATATGGGAATGAAATAAAAGCTGGAGGAAAACTATACGATTCGCACCTGGAATTCATGGAATGGGCATCACAATATGACACAGGTGACATGAATATAAGGAGTAAAAAGCTACATTATACATGGCTGAATAGCTTGCCTTGCCAAGTGATAAAGATAGAAGAAGATTTGACTATAGATAAGAAGGTTAGAAAAGTCGAATCACTTATATTAGAAACCTAAATTAAAAAGGGGTGGGAGTATGAATATTAAATTAGGGAAAATAAGTTCAATAGTAACAGGAGTTGCTGTTATGTCATTTGCTTTATCTATGATAGTGGGCACATTATTTACTAGTTGTTTATCAAGTATATTTATTGCGATTGGGTTTGTACCATTTATGTGTAGCATATTTGCGGTTAACAAAAAGGCTGATAATAAAGCAGTGGGTTATACAGGAATCGCATTTGCCGCTGTGTATGCAGTCATTATCCTCCTAGTATATTATGCAGAGTGTACCACAGTGAGGATGAATACATCATTAAGCGAAGAAGCTTTATCCATAATAAGCTTTGGATATGGTGGAAGTCTGTTCTTTAATTATGATTTGCTGGGGTATGCTTTTATGGCACTGACTACATTTTTGATGGGGTTTCTTGTAGAACCGTCATCTAGTACTGACAAAGTATTTAGGTGGATGCTTTGGATCCATGGTATTTTCTTTATATCATGCTTTATCATACCGATGTTTCCGATATTTACTGCCGGAACATCAGGGGTAAATGATAAGACTGGTGTAATGCTTCTAGAAATATGGTGTGCTTATTTTATTCCTATCTGTGTGTTAGGATATAAGTATTTCTCTAGTATGGATAGAAAACGAATTTAGTTTGAATCATTAAGTAGATGATAATTATAGTTGCAAGGGAATCGCGCAGGTATTGGTTAAATACAATAATGCACAGAATATTAAGGTGGTTATATGAAGACTATGTTTCCAGATGAAATATATAAGGATATTGAAAAGAAGGACGGATATATTGCTTTATTATTTTACCTTATTAACACATTAATTCTAATTGCAAGTATTTATATTTTTAAAGATTTTATCAGAAGCGAAATGTATTCTAAGGAATTAAGGCGATTAATAACAGGTGCTGGCTATTACATTGTGACTTTTATATTAGAAGTATTATATACTAATCATTAAGGTTATTTCGCATAGGCGTTATGATAAATATATTCGAAAGGGTGATTTTATATGAAGAAAAACTTGAGCATTCTAAGACAACTTATTAACGGGAGGGAAATCATACAATAACCCTCCCCATATACGGGAGGATTATAATGCTTAATTGGAAAAAGGATATAGGTAAGCAGCCTATAGATACAATGCTACTATTTGAAGAAAGGCAGTTGATATATTTACCTGAGCACGGTAAAGATAGGGAGCTTGCACTGGTTTTTAGAACACGTCCCCATATTTCCTGGTTCATAAAAAATAAGGCACCGGAGCTTAGAAAATGGGTTGATGATTTAATAGCTAAATATAAGGATGAACATATTCCTGATGATATGGAAGCCATCGAAAGAGAACTCATATGTTCTATGGAAGATTGGGTGGTATATGTTACTACTCCTGATGATTATCATAATCAGCCGTTCGTAAACTGGGACGAGAGAGAACTGACAGATATAACTGATTACTCGGGAAAGACAGTGGTTGATATCGGTTCAGGAACAGGAAAGTTAGCATTTGCAGTTGCTCATCTATCAAAGTATGCGTACTGCGTAGAGCCTGTACATAATTTAAGAAAATATCTACGTAATCGTGCAAAAAGAGAAGGCTTAGCAAATATTTATGTGGTTGACGGATTACTTGAGGACATTCCACTACATGATGGCTTTGCGGACATTGCTATGTGTGGCCATGTATTTGGTGATTTTCTAGAAGCAGAGCTTTATGAATTAGAAAGAATTACAAAGAAAGGCGGCTTAGTTATACTATGCCCGGGTAATGTTGATAAGGATAATGAGATTCACGATTTCCTTATTGAAAACGGCTTTGAGTGGTCAAGGTTTTTGGAGCCAGGAGATGGTTACAAACGTAAATATTGGAGACATAAATACTAGAAATACTAGAAATACTTACATGAAGTTCAGGGAGCGTTATAACGCTCCCTGTTAAGGAGACCTTTATGGAGATAACGGGTGAGAAAATCTTATTAAAGCCTTATACATTAGAACAATGTCATGAGTTTTATAAAGAGTATGTATCGGATCCTGCGATGACATATGAACCATACGTCTATAAACAGGAGAAGGTAGATAGCTATTATCAGAACAAGGTTTTAGATACGAAGAGAAGATTTTATGCAATTTGTCTTCATAATAAAGTTATTGGTGAGATTCAGCTTAAGCGTATTGACTTTAAGAAACTCTGTGGGACTATGAGTATAGTTCTATTAAATGACACAGTAAAGGGAAAAGGATTTGGAACAGAGGCTGAAAGGCTTCTTATTAGGTATGCTATTGAAGAGCTAGGGTTACATACTATCTATGCTGATGTGGTTCATAGAAATGTACGCAGTAAACATATATTAGAAAAGTTGGGATTTAAGCATCTATATGATGATGATATATTGTCTTATTATAGATATGACAATGGTTCATAAAAAGGGGCTAGCAATTGAATTCTTTTGAATATGCAGCATTTCTCTCGGCGTAATCAAATGCTTCACTACCATAAGCCGAATATTTAGCTGCTCATTCTCTAATACTATTGCCCCCACTTTTCCCCAGATCTAATTCCGTTGCTAATTGAATAGCTGATTTTTTACAAGATAAATACTCCCTGCATACTCGGACTTTTTGCTCGGATGTAAATCTAGACCTAGACATAATAAAAACCCACCTCCATAGATAGATGATTTTTAAATATTTCATCTGTCTACTTAAGTGGGATTGATTGTATCACAATACCCCTAGTCTCTATATTATTTATACTTTATTTTGATGTCCGCATTCGAATTCTTTACTGAGTAGATACACGCAATATTGATTCATGCTAATACCTTCCGATTTAGCAGCAT
>CAZDWP010000235.1:0-3837 GCA_964508985.1 uncultured Herbinix sp.
CTATCTCTATTATTCTTGATAGTGTTTCTTTTATTTCTATTTTGTGGGTTGTCATCTATCTATTTTTTGTAAATCAATCTATTATTTACTCAGTTGTATATCTATAGCACTTGGCCCCACTTTTATAAAATAGCTCATTTCTCCTTTACCAAAAACATTTATACTGTCATGACCTGTAAGAAAAGTGTTTCGTACTATAAAGTCTGGGTCATTAAATAAGTATTTTTCTAAATCATCTGATTCAATCAAAGTTTTGTTTCCTTTAGCTTCATTCAAAAGTTTATTTACATGTATATTATCTTTGATGTACTTATATGGACACATAACCCAGAGATAATCTTTAGCTCTACTAATAGCTACATTATAAATATACTCTTTAGATAATAGAGATTTAGAGTGACCTGTGTAACGATAATTATTGGGATTAACTACAAAAATAACAATATCACATTCATCTCCCTGGAAACCATGAACAGTATCACAATACACTGTAATATTATCTGAAATTTCAGCCGATGTAAGTAGTTTATTCATAAGCATAGCTTGAGCCTTATAAGGACTTATTACTCCAATGCTATATTCTGTATTCTCATGATTACATTTATCTAAATTTATAATTAACTCTGTTACAGCAATAGCTCCATAAACATGGTATGAACTCAAGAGCAACTTTTTTGGTTCAAGTATAGATACATCTCTATCAATAGGCATATCTATAAACGATATATGAGAATTTAAAGGCTCAAAAAAATGTTTTGGTAATTTTTTCACAGGTTTAGTTTCAAAATCTCTACCATGTTTTAAAAGGGATGAATACGAAATAGTACTAAATAAATCTCCAATATTCTCTACACTTCTATATTGAACATCTAAATAATCAATACTGTCTATGTCCCTAAGGTTGTCTTGCTCATTCTTATTAAAAGTTGCAATTTCCATCATTTTGTAGATGCTATCATCACCCAAGTCTAATTCTTCAAGCTTATTATCCGAAACATCCACTACAGGAGGAAGTTGTTTAGGGTCGCCTGATATAATAATTTTCTCATTAGTTTTTATAGCGTGTAAAGCAAAAGCAAAATATGGCAAACTAATCATCGATGACTCATCAAATATCACCAAATCCCACTCTATCTGCTCACTATCATAGAGTTTAAAAGAAGCACCATGCTCCTTAGCTATCTTATAGTATGGTAAGCGGTGTATAGTTGATATAACCACATTAGTTCTATCAAGCATATTCTCATCTATCGAACTCTGATAAACGTCTTCATCAAGCTGTTCTAATTCTGGATCTGTTGCAGCCCCTATTCTTAATACATTTATACTGCTATTTTTCTCCACCAATCTTTTAGCAAGAACATCTCCAGCCTTATTGGTAGGAACTAGAACTAACGCTTTAAAATTGTATGATTTTTCAAATTCCTCCAATATATTATCTACAAGCTTTGTAGTTTTCCCTGTTCCTGGTGGTCCATAAATAAAATGCAATGGAGGTAACGACACCTTAATATCATCCCAAGGAGTTATAACATCTTCATTAGAAAATGCATTAGATAGACGATTCAGTAAATCAAGTACAGGAGTAAAGCTAATAGAAACATTAATAACTGAGTCAAACTTCAAAACCAAATTATCATCAATTCCTCTAGGTATAAAAACTAATAGATCTTGTCCTTTTTTTGAAACTCCTTCCACTTTTATATTCTCTCTTTTCTTATTTGCAAAAAGAATTGAGATACTAAAGTCTTCAAAAATCTCAATATTCAAAGGAATTAAGTTATTTGCACCTTTAAGAGTGAAATATTTTTTAGTAGGAACTCCATCATTACAAAACCTTTCTATTTTTTGAAACGAAATAGTTTTTTGTGTTATGGTATCTGCTTTTTCTTCAAAAGTTAATAGGTAATCAAGATAACTCACAAACCAATCGTAAGAATACCTTTCACTACCTCTAATATCATCAACTATTTCATTTCTTTTATTTTCAAGCTCTCTATCTTTTATTAAATCATGAAAAAGTCTCGAGTCATCTGATTCAAAATTATCCATTCCACTTGAAGTCAAAGCATGATAAAATGTTCTCAACATTTCATCTCTCTTATCAATTAACTCTTTTACTAGCAAAGAGTCATTTTCATAACCTAGCTCAGATAGATTATCCTTCAACTCTTCTAATCGCTTTTTTTTCTGATAATAAATTATAGTAGTTTCTGTATATGCATTATACTGCACTTCAATATCACGTCCTTCGATATTCCCAATATCTAATTCATTATCACTCTTAACTATTGAAAAATTATGAATAAGCCTATCACACCTATAAAGCTTTATAGAGTTCTCCCTAGACCAAGAAGTATAAAATGGCTCATCATGTTCAATTTCATCAACAGCACTATTAAAAGTAATGTTAGTTTCTAAATCTGGATACAAAGAAAAAACCCCCTCACATAACATACCCGAATACACAATATCTATTTGAGCAGTTAACTTATCAAAAACATCACTATTCTCATCTTTCATTAGCAAAAAATATACCTCATCATCCAAACAATAAGGAACACCCTCTACTTCACTCCCAAGAGAAATGTACTGACTCGATTTATCCATCCAAATTGGAAGTCTAATCTGTAAATTATCACCACTTTCTAAAATACTTTCGATTAGACTCTCGATAACCTTATGTTTTTTATAATCCTTATAAAATTTAAATATAGAGTCTTTATTAAATTCTCCATCAGCCAATCCCACAAGCGTATTAGCCATTAATTCTAATGGAAAATCATTAATTGAAACAGGAGCAGGTTCATAGTCTGAATTATTCAAGAACCATGAGCGAAGTTTAACAATGTTGCTAATAGATGTATGAATCCCTATATATTTTAGGAAATTCTCTCTCTCTTGTTTGCTTTCATTAACCCAATTAATAATGGAATCATCCAGCTTTTCGACTTCTATTGCATATTGTGAGAAAACCTTACTACTCGGTTCAAAACGTAACACCTTCTCCCAATTCAACTTATTTAAATAAGCTCTCTTTTCTTTAGGAGTTTGTTGCCATTGTTTAAAAAGAAAGTTTATAGCTTTTACATCATCATCAAAAGGTTTAAGCACCTCTGCCACAACCCCTTTTTGAAAAGTAAACTCAGAGTATATCAAATTATTATTGATATTACCTTCATTACCTTCATTCTCTTTATAAAGATAGACCTCACCTTTTTGCAAACCAATTTTATCAAATAGGTCATTGTATCGTTCAGATAGTAGGTAATCATCATCATAATATTCAGAATTAGTGTCATCGGTTAGTAAAACACAATTATTATCCAATGAAAACCACTCCCTTGATCTTGTTTCCACTCCAAAGTCCTTAATTCTTACTCCTATATCTGTAGCTGAGCTAATTAGTAATATTAACTGGTCTGAATTTTGAACTTTCTTCCTCTGGTTCTTAATAGTTTTAAAAGTACGTTTTATTAAATCGTCACTAATATCTTCACTCGATATTTTGAATATTTTATTTGCTATTTGTTCTGTTAAAAGCGACTCTTCAATTACAGTTTTAGCAAAAGATAAAATTGTAGGTATAGCTTTTTTATTTTCAAGATTCAAGAGCTTACTCCTAGATAGTTTTATCCGAGTATATCTATGTACTATAATTATTTCATCATTAGCCACATCTATAGCCGAGAGATTAATATTATCATTTTCAGTCTTAATAATAATCTTATCCTGCACATCACACAACTCTACTTTATCACTCTCTATTAACTCTCTTATATATGTAAGCTTAGTTTTGTTTACAGAAACATCACCTTCTATATACTCTAGATTTAT
>CAZDWP010000236.1:0-3831 GCA_964508985.1 uncultured Herbinix sp.
TTCTTTCAGCTTCACTGATAACATAGTCAAGTTCCATTGAAAGAGTGTTATTTATGAAGCTCTTCATTAAAGCCTCTTAGCCTGTTAAAGCACCTACCCACAGTTGGATTATCAATTATCTCTTTACATCCAGCTCCTAAAATGTTCTTAACTAGCTCATTTTCTTTCGTATAATTTCCCCTCATTATCTACTCCCACAAACTTTTATTTTAACTCTGGCACTCTTGCCCCATGATCAATACACTCACAGCAAAAAGCTCCTAGCTGTACACATTCCTCTATGGTGTCAAATGTTTCTTCAAGTATCATTTCATTGTCTTTTATTTTCTCACATCCCTGTCTATGAACCAGGTAATACCAGCTTTTTTTCTCAACATAATACCTTGGCTTTTTAATTATGTTTGCCCCGGCAGAAGCTATCTTATTATATGTATAATCCCTATCAGGTCCATAAGGATAACCTTGAAATACTACAAGTATATTTACATCCTCTATATGCTCTGCCCATTCTTCTTGTTTACCCACAGGAAAGGAAAACGAATAGGTTATTCCCTGCCTGTTTGCTATATGGTTATGCATACTTGTATAATAAGACATTACCTCCTCTAGCTTATTTATAATAGAACCTTTTCTGATTAATTCATATTCTTCATCATTAAGGAGAATACAATTACTATTATTAGTTCTAAAATCGGCATATATTGGACTGCTCTGAAATTCTTTATAATTACTGCTCACTGTTGCACTGCTGTCTATTCCAAGTAAACCATTTTTATCATAAATATACACCATATCAGTAAGCGTAAACCGATAGATAAAATCTTCATCTTCATAGCTGTATGGCATCTTCTCGGTCCACATACGCTCTATATAAGTATTTCCGTCAGTTTCCTTATACTCATCATAATAATATACATAGTATCCATCTGTATCACAAAGAAGTATTACTGGAATGTATATTTCTATCTCTGCTTGGGCCGAAAGATCCGATATAATCCCTAAATAAGAATAAAGGGAGGTAAAAAAAGTATTAAGTACCTCTTCCTTATTAATCGAGCCCGCACCATAAGATCCTGTTTTAGATAAATAATTAACCGCATCAGATGTTGCAGAGGATAAAGAAGCTGTAATTTCCTTATTCTCATTTTCTATGGATTTTAGTTTTCCTATGGACACATCAGTCCTTATGACTGCTCCAAGAAAGAATATTAAAAACAATAGTGCAAAATGGTATATTTTCATTATTATCACCCTTTTTGTTATGCCATAACATAGATTAAGCCACACTAGTAACAGGCTATTTTATTCCTGATTAAATCCTACTTTCGAATTTACTACTTACTCAGTACATGCTCCTTCTTCTCTATATTAAGCCACTTGTCTGTTAAGGAAGGATATACCCTTCTAAGAACGCTTCTAGCTACTGTAGAGGATTTATTAGTTACTGTTATACCAAATACATCATCTACATTAAAGAAGTATCTCTTTTTCTTATATAACATATCTAGTATTTCTTCTGTATGGTTTATATGTTCATATATCATTATATTTCCTGTAAATACAGGGATTTTTTGAATGCATCTAGGACATCCAGGGTTTGTTCCATCAGGGTATAGACTATACTCATATCCGCATATATCACAAATCATTGTTGCACATTTAGTAGTTACAAGGACTGTTACGGATGCTCCTTTATAGCCTATAATTACCGGCTTAGTGCCAAGATAAGCGATATCAAGATTATCAACATACCCACTTGACACTTCCTCAGTATGGCCATCCATATATGTAGCAAGAAGCTTAACATTATTATCCTGTAGAGTTGTTCCTATGGTGATTACTATAGGTGATGTAGTAGGATTAATAACTCGCAAGCTTTCTACCCACTCTCTGCAATAAGGACATCCTGGATCACTTCCATCATCATTTAGGTTATATATATGTCCTTTAGGGCAGGATTTATTTCTAGGTATAACCGTTATAGTAATTGTGGCATTATGAGTATAATTTACACTATTTATGGAATTAATATAACTTATTGTTACTTCTCTGTCTTTAACTAGACTTGAAGCATCAAATTCCGTACTACAAAGTACGGTTTCTGATGAACCATTACGATATGTAGCTACTGCTGTTATAATCAAAGGATCATTTATATATACGGTCTGAGTGGAATGAGTTGGTTCAAGCGAAACAATGATTTTATCACAGCCAAGTGTATAATCTTCTTCAAGTCCACAAGTACATATCCACCGATTAGTACCAAGAGAATGGTCAAAATCACAAATCTTTACATATTCTGTTCCATCAGTAAGTGTGGATGGCAATCCAGGGTTATTTATCCATACTCCTCTAAACCATTGTAAATGTGTAGTATAATCGGAAAAGTTTAAACGTTCTATAAAAATACTACCAAAAAATTCTTTAAAGTAATTTCTTATTTGGGCTTTTGAGCCCGCAAGACCAATTAATTCTTGTGGCGATATGTTTGTAGGAAACCCAGGATTATTAGAACCAGAAATTGGAGTCTCTGAATAATTTTTATACATATAATTAACAAATCTAAAGCGAATTTCACCATCTGCATTTACATATGGCGAATAAGTAATATAACATAGATTTGGAAGACTAGATAAATCTTTATTATCATAATAATACCTGGATGATATTCCTACTCGAATATACCTTGGAATATAGCAGTATCCTTGACATAAATCGGTATACAACATTTTACTAAAAGCACTAGCTGCACTCGCTTCATAAAGCGAATTAATAAAGGGTGAGTATTCATAGGAATCCTTTAGTTCTTTTGTTATATGATAAGCATAGCAGCCAGATGTATGAGTGGATGAAAACGATCTATCCTGTGGATCTGTTTTTTCATACTGGTACACTATCCCATAAGGAGTTCTTTCATTTCCTGGTTCTAAATTATAATTACAGGAGTATTTGTAGTAATAAATTTGTTCACCATTTGTTAAGTTACTACTTCCACAACTTGGGCACTCCCTTGTTCCAGTCAAATCACTGTATACAAAGTCTACCGTTCTAGTATTTTCATTCCAATAATAAACTACTGTGCCACCATAATAATCTTTATGACATGAATTACATGTAGTAGGTATATAGATATGTGAGATATACTCCTTGCATAAAGACGTATGCGCATGCTCATGTATAAAGACCTTACTTCCCAGATGCTTATGCCCATGATAACAGTGCTCATCATGCACATGATTAGGATCCGCAGGAGTATTAACCGCATTAGCAAGTATACTTTCATTAGTCTCAGTATTTAAGTTCCCATCATTAATAGGATCTTCTACAGGTGGTCTTTCAGTAATGACCTCTCTGTAATGATAATCATTAGAGCCTGTGTAGGCATTATTCTGTTCCTCTAGGATTTCTTCTAGGGTTTTGAAGCGATATTCTGGTTCATATAATTTATATCTATGCTCAAAGGAGATATCAAACAGACTATTGCCCGTTCCCATTCTCTCCATATAATTTTCATAATCTCCTAAGGTTAATAATCCGTTCTTCTTTACGTCAACCACGAATTCTTCCGTTATACCTTCATACATGGTCTTTATAACGGATTCAGTCCGAAGTCCAAAATAAACGGATACCGATACGAACATAATAAGTATTCCTATAAATACGTCAATAACACATTCCCACACCTTATTCATGATATACCTCATTCCTGCTTTTACATATAAAATTAGTGCCGAGGACAACGCAGGCACTAATTTTCAAGGTTGAAGACGTCATTCCTTCAACCTTTCACCTCCCCGCCATAGATAAATCGTTTCTTTCTTCCAAGCATTG
>CAZDWP010000237.1:0-3811 GCA_964508985.1 uncultured Herbinix sp.
GGACGCAATCTGCATTTTGGTGTTAGAGAGTTGGCCATGGCAGGAATCGGTAACGGAATAGCGCTTCATGGTGGATTAAGACCTTATGTATCAACATTCTTTGTATTTAGTGATTATATAAAGCCTATGGCTAGATTGGCTGCACTTATGGGGATACCTGTAACATATGTGTTAACCCATGACAGCATAGGTGTTGGTGAAGACGGTCCTACCCATGAGCCTATTGAGCAGTTAGCAATGCTTCGTGCAATGCCAAACTTCACAGTATATCGTCCTGCAGATGCGACTGAATGTATAACAGCATGGTATTATGCAATTACCTCTAACAATACACCGACCGCACTTGTTCTGTCTCGTCAGAACCTGCCACAGCTTAAAGGATCCTCTAAGGAGGCATTAAAGGGAGCATATGTAATATCCGATTCTAAGAAGGATGTACCGGATGCAATTATTATAGGAACTGGTTCTGAGGTTCAGCTTGGTATAGGAGCCCAGGAAGAGTTGCTAAAAGAGGGCATCGATGTAAGAGTAGTTAGTATGCCATCTATGGATGTATTTGAAGAGCAGTCCAACGAATATAAGGAAAGCATTCTTCCTAAGAGTGTCAGAGCTAGAGTAGCAGTGGAAGCATTATCTCGTTTTGGATGGGATAAATACGTAGGATTAGACGGAGCGATAGTTGCCATGAATAGCTTTGGTGCATCAGCCCCTGCTAATATTCTCTTTGAGAAATTTGGATTTACAGTAGATAATGTAGTGAAAGCTGTTAAGTCTACAGTTAGTGCAATGTAAACAAACAATAACAATTGAGGAAGGCCTGGAAAAGGATTTGAACCCCTTATCTTGGCCTTCCTTTTATAATTCTAATGGAATTCTAATATAGATGTGTTGAAATAAAATCAATCGAAAGATACAATAGTCTATAATAAAACTTTTAAGGGAGGGAAACTAATTGGCGAGGATATTAATTATCGAGGATGAATTAAAGATTGCAAGGTTTTTGGAGCTTGAATTAAAGCATGAGGGATACGAGGTGCTGATAGCAAGCGAGGGCAGGCAAGGACTGGAGAAGGCTTTAAAGGAGAAGGTTGACTTAGTAATACTGGATATAATGTTACCTGGACTAAACGGTATCGAAGTCTGCCGTAGAATTCGCCTAGAATCCCAGGTTCCCATTATAATGCTTACAGCTAAGGATGATGTTTCTGATAAGGTAGCAGGATTAGATACCGGAGCAGATGATTATATGACAAAGCCTTTTGCCATAGAGGAATTACTGGCTAGAATCCGGGTTGCATTAAATAGAAAGACTAATGTGAAGGAGCCTAAGCTTGAAAACCTACAGATAGGAGATTTAAAGCTAAATCTAGCAAGCAGAAGTGCTTTCTTCAAGGAAGATGAGCTCACGCTTACTAAGAAAGAATATGAACTGATAGAATATATGATTCGCAATAAAAATAATGTTCTTAGCAGGGAGCAACTACTTAACCATGTATGGGATTATGAATATTTTGGTGATACCAATGTAGTGGATGTTTATATAAGATATTTAAGACAGAAAATTGACGAGAAATATGGAATACATTTAATTTCAACCGTCCGTGGTGTCGGTTATATAATCAAAGACTAAAAATAAGCCACGGGCAAGAAGACACGGGGACGTTTATCCTGTCTTACAAGTCTTAAAAGGGGATAACATGAGCTGGGACAAATTTTTGGAAGCTATACGTAAATTATCTATAAAAATCATTCTCCCTATTCGAGAAAGAAGATTAGTGTGGATGGGTAATCTTAGGCTGTCAATTCTCTTTCGAATTTCTATGGGATATCTGAAACTGCTTTTAACACATGGAATATTAATTATGCTTGGGGTTTTTCTTATCTATATGTATGCAGAAAAAGAAGATTTTAGTGATATGGCTGACGACATTATTTACTCAATCAGTGGAGAGAGTGAGAGCAAATATATCAACCCTTATTATATGCAGGATCTTTCCATGGTAATAGAGTATAAGGATACAGGTAAAGAGGTTTATAATGACATAGCCTACCACCCGACTTCTGATAAGGCGTTTTTTCACGGAATCCACTTTGACAGAAAAAGCGATAATCATATATTGGTATTTAATGAGGACAGGGATTTCTCCGTAGGTAACACTGATTATAAGGCGACGTTTCAGTATGATTTTACGAAAAGTTATAGAAGATTTCTTTCTATGCTTTGGAAGCTGATTATACTTTATGCTGCAATTGTGGTTGTAATAATTCGAAAGGGAAGAAAAAGCGATGAAAAACTATTTGAACCAATCGATATTATGTCGGCAACAGCCAGTCGACTTACGGCTCATAATCTTCATAGTGAAAGGCTGAATGTAGCTGGAACCCAAAATGAATTAAAGGATTTGGCTAATGTCATTAATGAAATGCTGGACAGACTTGAGACCTCCTATGAGAGTCAAAAGCAATTTGTATCCGATGCATCCCATGAGCTTCGCACACCGATTGCCGTAATTCAAGGCTATGCAAATATGTTAGATCGTTGGGGCTCAACAAATGAAGAGGTTCTAGACGAATCCATTGATGCCATTCAAAATGAATCCCGTTCCATGCAGGATTTGGTAGAAAAGCTTCTCTTCTTATCCAGGCATGACAAGAAGACCTTAAAGCTTAATAAGAAAAGATTTAATATGAGGCCTATGGTTGAGGATATGATTAAGGAAACCAAGTTAGTCGCACCAGATCGTATTATAATTAGCCCTATCATTGAGAATGTTACTGTATACGGGGATGAGCAGGCCTTAAAGCAGGCAATTAGGATATTTATTGATAATGCTGTTAAATATTCTAAGGTGGGGGATGAGATAACCATATTATGCGAAAATCATAAGGGAGACTGTGTTATAACCGTTCAAGATACGGGGATTGGCATGAATCGCTATGATGTAGAGCATATATTTGATCGCTTTTATAGATCTGATAATGCAAGAGGCAGAAACATCAGCGGTCACGGACTGGGCTTATCTCTAGCCAAGCTGATTATTCTTGCACATATCGGAAAAATAAAGATTCGTACACAAATCACTAAAGGAACAAGCTTTATAGTGACCATTCCTAAGAGAAAATTTTATTAATTTATGTTCCCATTGCTATGCAAAATTTAATGTTAAAATAAATGGCAATTTCATAATTATAAGAGGCGTATCTGTATATCCATATGCAGATACGCCTCTAATTAAATCGTGATGAAACCGTACTTCAAATTAACGTCTAGATCTTCTTATTAACGTTTAGATATTCTTAAATTGTGCCATATATAGGTCGTAGTATAAGCCCTTCCTTGCAAGGAGCTCATCTGAGCTACCTTCTTCTAGGATTTTACCCTCATCTATCACAAAGATCCTATCTGCCTTACTTATAGTTGACAACCTATGTGCGATTACAAATGAGGTACGCCCCTTTAGCAAGGCCTCTATACCTTGCTGTACTAAGAGCTCGGTATGAGTGTCGATACTGGAGGTAGCCTCATCTAGTATTAATATCTTAGGCATGGAAACCATGGTTCTTGCAAAGGCCAATAGCTGCCTTTGCCCTATTGATAGTCCATTTCCTCTTTCTCGTAATTTTGTCTCATAACCATTTTCAAGCTTCATAATAAAATCATGGGCATTAACAGCCTTGGCAGCAGCAATTATTTCCTCGTCGGTAGCATCAAGTTTACCGTATCTTATATTATCAATAACTGTTCCGGAGAATAGAAAGTTATCCTGAGTCATGATTCCCATTTGCGTTCTTAAGCTCTCAATGGATACAT
>CAZDWP010000238.1:0-3806 GCA_964508985.1 uncultured Herbinix sp.
CTATTATACCATTATTTAGGACAAGAATTTTATCGCAGAATACAGATGACGACATCCTATGGGAAATATATATAGCGGTCTTATTTCCTACCATACTATTAAAATTCTCATAGATTTCAGCCTCTGCTATTGGATCAAGGGCAGAGGTGGGTTCATCGAGTATTACCAAGGAAGCATCCTTATAGAGTGCTCTTGCAATAGCGATTTTTTGTGATTGACCTCCTGAGAATTCTACGCCTTCCGAATCATATTCCTTACCAAACAATGTCTTTACTCCATCTGCTAAGGAGTTGATCTTATCCTTAACTTCAACCTCATCGAGAATTTTATCCACTCTCTCATCATCTTCCATGGCAGGCTTACAGGTAATATTCTCCTGAATAGAAAAATTAAACAGCTTATAATCCTGGAATACCGCAGCTATACATGCAAGATATGTTGTATGCTCATATTCGAAAATATCAGTATCATTTATATATATTGTACCGGAATCCGGATGATACAATCTACATATAAGCTTTACTACAGTACTCTTTCCGGCACCATTTAGTCCTACTATACTTACGCTTTGGCCCTCACGAATTTCAAATGATATATTATCAAGTACCATCTTATCTGTCTTAGGATATGAGAATGTTACATTTTCGAATCTTATAGTTCTTACACTCTCTATAACTTTAGTACCGCTACACTGAGCTTCGTTAGGTACACTCATTAGCTCTACTAAAGGTTCAAGATATCCCAGCATCTGAAGTATAGTAATAATTGACATTCCAACCTTCATTATTGAGGATGAAAAATTGATGGCAGAGGATACATACATGGTCAGATCTCCGATGCCTATACCTCCATTCAGAGTCTGCGCTCCCACAAAGCCATAGGCAAATACTGTCTGAAATACCACTACTAACTGAAACAATCCCATACATAGCCCCATTGTCCTAAAGAAGGAGGTAAACCAGCGATTTATCATCCCATTATAGGATGAGATTGTATCTCCCAGCATCTTACCCATATCATATAGACGAAAATCCTTATGTCCTGCCTTATCATAGATTAAATTCGCATAGTAACCATATTTACGGTTAATAGGAAGTATCTCACCAAAAAACTTCTGCTGATAACTGGCAAATGAACCTTGAATTATAAGCATTATCAAAATAGTAATAAATAATGTCACCACTAAAATCCAAGAAAGCTGTAGCATTATCGCAATAAGTCCAATAACTGTAATTGCATGATTTAGAAATTCAATTGTGTGGATAATCAGATTTGATACTGCACTCTGATTTTGCATGGCAAAGCTTGCCCGTTCCTTTAAATCAAGGTAATGCGGGTCCTCTAAGTTCCAATACTCCACAGACATAACCTTTCGTGCAAATGCCCGTTCAATCTGCCAATACAGATTCTTCTCATTAACATCCAGAAGCCTCTTTGAGGTCTTCTTAAGAAACGTGAATATTAGATTATTTGCTACAATTGCCCCAACCCAGAATATAAGCTTATCTCGGTTCATCCCTCCTGTAAGCTCATCAATCAGATACTTTGGAAGAATAACGTTTCCAAAAATCTGTCCTGAAAATATCAGTGAGTTGAATATCAGCAAGAAGAAATATGCTGGTGATATACTCCATACAAGACCCATAACCATCTTAATCTTCTTGGAATTCTTCATGCTACATCACCACCCTCCTGATAATACTTACCTTGGATGACAAACATTTTATGATATTCGCCACCCTGCTTCATTAATTCATCATGGGTGCCGTATTCCTTTAGGCCAGTTCCGTCAATAAGTGCAATCATATCACAGAACTTCGTAGACGCCAGCCTATGTGATATATAGATAGCTGTTTTTCCCTGTGTAAGTGTATCAAATTCCGTATAGATCTCCGCCTCAGCCAAGGCATCAAGTGCGGCCGTGGGCTCATCCATAACGACACAATTGCCACCCTTATATAATGCTCTGGCAATAGCTAACTTCTGACTTTCACCGCCTGAAAATACTATGCCTTCCTCGTCAATAATCTTAAGCATCATGGAATTTACACCCTTTTCAAGATCCTCAATCTTTTCATACAGCCCTACCTGCTTAAGCACTCTATCTACCTTATCATAATCAATATTCTCATTGGAGCAGGCAATATACTCAGCTATAGTATATGCAAATATGTTAACCTCTTGATATACCACGCCAAACATCTTAAATAATTCGGCCTTCCTATATTCACTTATATCTTGTCCGTTAATAAGTATCCTTCCGGAATCAGGCGTAAATAAGCCAGTCAGAAGCTTAACAAATGTAGTTTTTCCAGCCCCGTTAATTCCCACAAGAGCCAGCTTTTGCCCTGCCGGTATTTTAAGTGAGAAGTTCTCATAGATATAATTATCAGTTCCGGGATATTTAAAGGTAACATTGTCAAATTCAATTTCTAGAGAGACCTCTCTTGGTAATGCTAGAAGCTCACCCCCAGCCTCTCCAAGATCCTCATCCAAGAACTTGAAAAGATCGCGGACATACATTAACTCTCTCATGATTTGAGTAATAGACTCCGACAAGGATGTCATTTTCTGTGACAATGTAGAGGTTGCAATGATATACATGGAAAAATCGGCGATAGGCATCCCCTTAACCGTCAAATATGTAAGAATTCCATAGGTAGCGATATCGGACACCAAAAGTGTCGTAAGTGATATAAATCCCAATGCATATTCTTTGTTTTTAATCAGCTTGAATACATCCACATAGCCTTTTATTTCGATTTTAAAGTTATCAAGAATACGTTCCTTCAAATCATAAAGCCGTACATCCTTACCATAAGCAAAATCCTTTGCGGTTTTACCATAATAATCAACCCTACGCTTATGCTTTGATAGCATCTCTTTCTGCTTGTATTCATACTTATTGACCGCTATAGATACCCAAGAGGTAGCGGCTATATTGACCATTATGGCAATTAGAATTAAGGGACTTGCCAGTCCTATAAATACTGATAGCAGAATAATTATCAGAATAAGCATAGGAA
Organism: uncultured Herbinix sp.; assembly: GCA_964508985.1. Classification (GTDB taxonomy): domain Bacteria; phylum Bacillota; class Clostridia; order Lachnospirales; family Lachnospiraceae; genus Mobilitalea. The sequence goes on from CAZDWP010000238.1 coordinate 3,027, forward strand.
GCTGAAACAGTCTATGATAAACCATTTCAATACCGCTACTATTATCAGATGTGGATTCAAATGCCATGGATCTTTCATCAAAAAAGTCAGCCGATTCCATATGTTTATAATCCATACGAAGAAGCTTGACAACCTGATCCCTGACATAATCCATCCTTAGTGCTGTCATCTTAGGATATGAAAAATATATCATATACTCTTGAAAAAAGCTAAATAATGAACCAACAAGAAAAAAACCAGCAACCATCCATATTATCCCCCATAGCTCTGGAGAGGGTCCTGTCAGATAGTCAATAAGCACCTTAGGTAATGCAATTGATAACAGTGGTACTATTAGTGCTGCTAGTGTAAATATAGTACATATAACAAAGATAGACTTATCTTTCACCCTAATATTATCAAGCATTCGTAATATTGGGCTTTTGTTTTTCCTTCCATGTTTCATGTATTCTTCCCCCATACTCATTTATACTTTGCCAGCTAATTATACCAGAATATACTAATATAAGGAAGTTTATATTTTTGATAGTATTAGAATTAGAATAAGTAAGGACACATGTATATAACGCTACACATAAAAGTGTGTAATCCCACAATAGAGGATGTGTTATATAGATGTGTCCCATGTGTTTAATAGAGGAGTCTCAATATATAGTTATTTATTAGCCTTTGCTAAGGCTTCTACGGCCTCATCCTTAGTATATCCAAAGATGAATTGGTATAGCTCTATGCGGTTGGTCTCCCAATCAATAACTATGGGATAACCGATACCATTATACT
>CAZDWP010000239.1:0-3742 GCA_964508985.1 uncultured Herbinix sp.
ACTCCTGAATCATAGAGCTTTTCAATTATATTTCCGCAAACCTTACATTTGAAAAATTTAGGTGCTTTTTGCAAATTATACTCTCCTTTCAGATAACCATTAAAGGTTTATCAATAAGCATATGATATATCATATATAGTATAACCTAGATAATTATATTTTTCAATTCTCATAATGCTTATTACCTGTACAATTTCCTACTAATCCTTAAGCATTTTTAAGTAGTCGTTTTTAGGGCGAACACCAACAGCTGTTGCTGATACCTTGCCATCCTTTAGAACCATAATGGTAGGGATGCTCATAATGCTATACTTTGCGGCAAGCTCGCTTTCTTCATCAACATTAATTTTACCTACTTTAACACCCTCAGTTTCCTTTGCGATTTCCTCGATTGTAGGGGAAACCATTCTACATGGTCCACACCAGCTAGCCCAGAAATCCAGTAATACTGGTTCCTTTGAATTTAATACCTCTTCCTGAAAATTATGTTTTGTTATTTTAACAGAAGCCATTATATTTCCTCCTTTATATATTAACTTATTTGTTTGATAATGTTAATATACCACGATATGCCATAAGCTTCTGTGATGTTATCACAATTTTCTTAAATGGTTTTCTAACAATCATTGCATCCTAAACTACTTAGTGAGACTATTTTCTCTATTTCGTATTGCGAGTTTACCAGTAGCCACATCTGATTATAGAAAAACATACAATTCCATATTCCTATACCATTAAGATCATGATCTGGTACCAGGCTTAATATGGCATCGACACCTCTTGCGTCTCTAAATCTTACAAAAAACTCATTTTGAGAGACATATTGAAAATAAGATGCTTTTGTTACCTCATCATATAATATTTCTGCACCTACTTCTCTTGCTAATGCGATAACTGAATTATAGCTCAACGATTGCCCTCTGGATAATCTGTCTTCATTTGGAAGTGTAAACAAATAACCTATGGTCGTTAATCCGGTTACTAATTTATCAGGGGGTGCTAAATCTGTTATAAAGCTAAAAAAGTTATAGATTGTATCATAGGCTATTACAGCAGGTGAAATACCGAATGTAAATCCAAACTCATAAGACATAACCAGTATTTTATCTGAGAATTTTCCAAGATTACTATACTGAAGCTGATTATATCTTATATTTGATAATGTCTCAAAAACACTTAGAGTCAAGGTGATAAAAATTTCAAAACCTCCCAAATTAAGTCGTTTGGATAGTTTTTCAACAAACTCTACATATAATGTTCGGTCCTCAGGTCTTATATATGGGGTCTTAAAGTTGATTCCATAATACCCTCTGCTTCTTAATATTGTAATAAGATTGTTGATTAATGTATTCTGTAAATCTTCATCCACTAAAATATTATGGGTTGTTTCAATTTCTTCTTCTTGGTTGCTCGAATAACCGGATAACATCATGATTGGTGCTACACCATATATATTAGCTATTTCTAATATCTCAGCATCATTTATATCAAATATTTCTCCCTGATCGGTATAATAATAGGTATAAACTGTAAGATAAGTTAGAAAAGGTAAGGTTTTTTTAAGAACATTAATATTTATAAAGGGATAAACAAAACCATTTGTAGATATCCTTCTTATTCTTTCTCCCTGATAACTAATTACTATAACCTCACCGGGATATATATATTGCCCGTCCGAAAGATATGGATTGTTTCTAAGAAGCTCCATTATGCTTGTATTATGATTTCTGGCTATACTCTCTAAGGTATCTCCGTCTTGTACTATATATTCTATTTCAGGATAAAGAATTACTAGGGTTTCTCCAATAGCTAGACTATCAGTTTTAGTAATTCCATTTTCTAGAATCAATCTTTCAACAGATTTCCCATATGAATCGGCTATAGAGTTTATTGTCTCCCCTTGCTTAACAACATGGATTATCATTGCATCCCCCATAAATGATTTTAATTTATTATACTATTCATTACAGTCTAGTGTTCTTACTGATACAATCTTCCTTATTTCAAATTGCGAATTTATTACCAGCCACATCTGGTTAAAGAAATACATAACATTCCATATGGCTACACCTTCTACCCCATACTTGGGGACCATTTTCACTATATCATTAATTCCTCTTGCATCCCTAAATCTTAAAATATATTCAAAATCAGAATAAAACTGAAAATAAGATGCTCTAGTGATTTCATCAAAATATATTGCAGCATTATATTCTCTGGCTAAATCTATTGCCGAGTCATATGTAATAACTTGGCCTACTGTAATATCATCAATATATGGAAGCCTCCAAACATAACCAACAGTTGAGTATCCAATGTTCAGCTTATTTGGATCAATCAAGCTAATACCATACATTACAATACTTCCCATTGTATCAAAAGAAACAATAGTAGGAGGTAATCCATATGAAAACCCCCACTCATATGTCATTATAGTTACATTATCAACTATTTCTCCCAAGATACTATATTGTAAATCCATATAACTGACATTTGTTAATAACTCAAAAGTGTTACGTGTCAAAGTAAGAAAAGGCCTATATCCCTCCGCTTTAAGACGTATTGAGAATTTTCTTATAAACTCCACATACAAATCACGATCCTTAGGTAATATATAAGGAGTTGTTAAATTAACTCCATAATATTCTTTGGCTTCTAATACACTAACTAAATTATTAATTAAATAATCCTGTAAATCTACGTTTATTAGTATATTATGAATTGCTTCTATTTGTTCTTCAGCACTACCGACTAAGCCTGTTAATACCATAATAGGTGCCACTCCGTAATCCCTGGCGGTACGAACTATATCTATGTCATTAATACTAGTTACTTCCCCACTGGCAGTATAATAGTGGCTATATACTGACAAATAAGTCATAAATGGTAATGTCTTCTTCAGTAAATCCAAATCAATAAATGGATAGACATAACCATTTGTAGATAATGTACCTGTTTTTTCTTCCTTATACTTAATAACTAGATCCTCACCCGGATATATAAATGGTCTATCAGATATATATGGGTTGTTTCTTAGAAGTTCCATAATTGAAACATTATGGCTTGTCGCTATACTATATAAGGTGTCACCCTCCTGAACTGTATATATTATTTCTTCTAGTAATATAACAAGGGTTTCCCCTATAGCCAAATTTACAGATTCATCTATTCCATTCTCTAGTGCTAATCTTTCTACAGATTTGCCATAACGTTCAGCAATTGAATATATGGTCTCTCCCTGTGAAACAACATGGATAATCATAGCATCCCTCATAAAGGCTTTGTTTCATTATATGATAAGTAGGATAAACAATATGTGGGAAGTGCTGTATTATTTATAAATACATATAAGTTACAATTACTATTGCCATGAGAAGGATGTGTTATATATGACTTGGTCTAAGTATGATGAAGTAAGTCATATAATAGAACGCTTACTCAATGGACATTGACTAATCTTTTCTCCTTATTGGCATAATAATTAAATAAGTTTATCTTGTTAAAGCAAATATACCAAATAAGGAAAGTCAATATGAATACAACCGAACATGTAACAAATAAAAGTCAAGGTACTACTAGAATACCAAACAAACTAGGTAAAGAAAAATCCCCTTATCTATTACAACATCAGTATAATCCCGTAAACTGGTATCCTTTGGGATCGGAAGCTTTCGAACTTTCCAAACGAGAAAACAAGCCAATTTTCCTAAGTATCGGCTACTCCACCTGTCATTGGTGCCAT
>CAZDWP010000240.1:0-3734 GCA_964508985.1 uncultured Herbinix sp.
CTTAATAGCTATAGGGAGAGTGGTGATTATTCTCTGATAGATACAGATTTTGTGAAGGTTACTAAGACCAATGTATATCTCCCCTCGGAGCCCATCGTTCCAAGTCGTAAGACAAGCCCGAGCAATGCAAGGAATGTCATCATAGGTGCCTTACTTGGAGGAATGGTTGCGGTATTCGTAGTACTTATCAAAGAGTATTGGTTTAAACAAAGCAAAGTAACCGATTAGATATTAGAGGCTACATATGTATTACCTTATTGTATAGGGTAGTCATCATGTGTAGCTTTATTTATAAATACTAGAGAAATATTACCCTATTAGTATACTAAGAAATATAAGTACATACGGATAGTCATATGATGTATCAAGAAAGTCTGAGAAAACATTATGAAATATTATAATAAACTTAAAATATATCGCATCATCTTAAGAATACTTAACTCAAATATTTTTTACTATATTCTCATATTGATACTGATATATCTTCTTTATGGTTCAATTGTAGTTGATACATTTGATTTTAATGACTTGCTTGATGTTAGTCTACTTACAAGTATATTTCTTACCTTCTTAGCTACCGCCTTGAGTAGGAGATTAGCTAGTAGATTTGATAGAAAATTGGAAGATCATTCGAAACTTAATACGAACTATAATGCCATGATTTCCAAGTATTCGAGATGTGATATGATCAGTTATGAGAATAGCGACGACTCTAGTTCTGTCAAGGGTAGAAAATATACTGGGTGTAAGAGAAAAACGGGGCAAAACAATGGAGACGAATACATATTTCCGGTAGTATTAGAGACGCTATGTTATAACTTTAAACTTGATATAGTTGATTGTAAGGAACAATATGTTTTACCGGATATGGTTAAGGATAATTATGATTATATTATGGAAGCTCATAAGTATTCCACTGTTTATAATCAACTGAATATTCGTCTAGATGATTATCATATTGAAGATAATAAAATAACATTATTAACATCAAGAACCACCTATTTTCATTCCTTAGTTACTAATCGGGCTATGGATTATAGATGGTCTTCTAGTAATTCAGTAAGGGAGTTATACAGCCCAGGACCATTTTTAGAGAACTTAAGAGAATCTAAATTATCTAATCATGTGGGCTTTAATGGGCTTGTTGAGACGATGGATGGTAAAATCATATTTATTCATAGAAGTAAAAAGGTATCTATAGGTAAAGATACAATAGGAACAAGTATTGGAGCAAGCCTTAAGGCTAAGTATGCATTGGATGACGAGGGATATTTAACCCTTGATGGGCTTAAGCAAGCGATTACTTCAGAGATAAAGGATGAATTAAATATTGATAGTAAGTGTTATGATTTCTCGCTTGATAAAAATATCGTTGCAATTTATAGGGATATTGTAGAGGGTGGCAAACCTCAGTTATTATTTTATGTTAAGATAAAGCTCTCATCAGATTCAGTTAAGGAAAAGTTTTATAATTCAGTAAAAAAATCAAGATTTAGTAAAGATAATATATCAAAGGATGGCAATAAGCTAATCCTTGTGGATAAGAAGGATCTGGCTAATATATATATTACTCCTGAGACAATGGTAGTCAATAATAAGGTATATAGAACTATGCCTTCAACAGCGGCATCGGTTGTCATGATTGTTAAATATGTGAAATACTGAGCAGTAGCCTATATATTTATTAGTATTCACAGCTTACAGTGTTATTAGTCACATATGTGAGAATGCGGTATTGACACTAATATCGCATTTTTTTAATTGACCTTTAGTCGCAAAAAGTATATGGTATATTATATCCAAGACATATAAATACATAAGAAACGGGAGACAAAATATGCCAGCTAACATGTCGATTTCAGGAATACTTTTTGAGCAAACTATTGTTATATTTATCATAATTATAATTGGTGCTATATGCTACAAGACTAAATTAATAGATGATGCTACCAATTCTAAGCTATCGAACATCTTACTTATGTTGGTTAACCCTTTGTTGATATTTATGTCCTATCAAAGGGAGCTAAGCAAAGATTTGCTGGGAGGATTATTGATTTCCTTTTTGCTGGCGATTGCAACTCATATTATTGCCATATCCATTTCCTATATATTAATACGCAGGAAGAGGAGAAGGATAGTAATTGAAGATGGTATTCGTATAAAGAAATATGTAGAAAATGAAGATGCATCAGTGGAACGCTTATCGAGTAGCTATGCGAACATGGGCTTCTTTGGTTTGCCCTTAGTATATAGCATATTTGGAAGTGAGGGTGTGTTTTACGTTACGGCTTCTGTTACAGTCTTTAATATACTGATGTGGACCCATGGTGTAATTATGATGTCAGGCAGTAAAGACCTGAAGCTTAAGGATATACTTAGAAAGCTAATAACACCGACGATTATTGCGATTTTTCTAGGCCTTATATTTTTCATACTACAGATAAGATTACCGAGTGTTCTGCATCAGTCTCTTAGCTATGTGGCTAATATCAATACACCCTTTGCCATGCTTATAGCCGGTGTTACGATAGGAAAGACCAATATAATTAAGCTGTTCACAAGTAATCTTAGAATGTATTATTCGGTATTTTTAAAGCTTATATTAATTCCTTTAATAGCAGTACTTATATATGTATGGCTGCCTATTGATGAGATGGTTAAAATGGTTGCTATCATAATGGCTGCTACACCGACCTCGACTATCGGTACCTTGTTTACAATCAAGTACAATAAGAATTCTGTATTAGCAGCACAGATATTCGCAGTAACAACCCTATTATGTGTGTTCACCATTCCAATTATATTTAAGATAGCAGAGCTTTTAATGTAAAAGTACGTCGTATATTGGGAATAATTGAGCTTTATACACGCATGAAATTTGTTGCCATCGTAATGTCCATATGATATATTTATCTAGAGCAGTAGACTTATGTTAGAGAGCTTTAGAGGGACCCATGAATTCAAATCAAGACTACACACAGCATGAACAGACAGATGAGATAAGCCTACAGGAACTCTTCATGGCTTTATGGAAGCAGAAGATATTAATCATAGCTATAACCCTTATAGCCGGGCTTGTTACCGGCATTATTAGCGTATTCGCTATTACACCAGTATATCACGCTAAACTTAATATTATAATGAATATGCCTGAGACACATAATACGAAATACGGTGATTATACCTTACCTATATCTAGCAATGAACAATACATTAACCTCATAACTACGAATAGTATATTAAGCAACACCATTTCTGATATGGGTTATAATCAACAGGATGTTTCTATTGAATCAATGAGGGACAAGATATCAATTACTCAGACTGACAGTAAGAATGCTGTTCAAAACAGCTTCTATATAAATGTAGCCTCCGATAATCCGGAAGAAGCTAGACGTCTAGCCGAGTCATTATATAAGAATTATCTAGTTTTTATTGATGTTATGATAGCTGAAGGAGCGACGGAGTATTTCCATAATTATTATTCGGTTCAGCTTAAATCGTTGGAGGTAGAGCTAAGGTCCAATGAGGAGCTATTAGCCAAGAATACCGAGCTGCTTAATAGCACCCCCATGACGATTGATCAAAGAGAAGCTATGAGGGAGATATTATCCTCTGATAATATCGCTGACTATATCGTTATGGGAAATATCATAAATCCCAATTATACAGATTTGGAGCTTGATATTATAGGGATTAAGCAGGAGATCGATTCCATCGAAAATACATTGAAC
>CAZDWP010000241.1:0-3726 GCA_964508985.1 uncultured Herbinix sp.
CTTTTTCCAACAAATTTGTGAAACCTTGACGCTCCTCATCAGTGAAGCCAGGAGAACGACGGTTATTATTAGGGTGAGCTAGATCTATTTCTTTATGTGCCACATTAAAATCCCCTGTTGCTAGGACTGGCTTCTTTTTATCCAGACCAGTTAGATAATCGGTATATTTCATATCCCATATCTGACGTTCCTCTAGACGATTCAAGCCGTCCCCTGCATTCGGTGTATAGACTTGTGTTAAGTAGAAATCTTCAAACTCTAATGTCATGATGCGGCCTTCAAAATCCATGGTGCTAGGTGCCCCAATTACCGGATACGTAACCGATGGTGTTAGCTTATCCTTATACAAGAACATGGTACCCGCATAACCCTTGCGTGCCGGTTCCTTTGAGCTGTTCCAAACAATTTCATAATTAGGAAACATGCTCTGAATAATCTCTATATGCTTTTTTGTAGGTCCGTCACTTGGTAGCTTTGTTTCCTGTATAGCTATAATCTCTGCGTCATGTTCTTTGATTGTATGTAATACATTCTGTGATAACAAAGCACGATCTGAATCACCTGTTAATGCCGCATTTAATGAATCAATATTCCATGAAATAAATTTCATCACTTATCCTCCAATTTTTCTCTTCTTATAAAAGCCCATGTCCATTAGATTAATCATATTGTAATATTAATACTACTGTCAACTACTAGCTATTAATATTTTTTTATATTATTGATACAAAAGTACCTTAACCATTAGATGGATTAAAAGATAGCTATCCTTTTATTCAAACCTCAAGGATAACTATCTTTTAAAAACATCATTATTAACGTATTATTATGTATCTGATTATACAGTAATTTATGAGAATTTTGCTCCATCCCAAACCGTATAAAGCTTTTCACGAAGGCATGACCCAGCAATTTGAGCTGGTGTATACAGCAAGGTTAGCTCACTTGCCAAGGTGGTTCGCCCGGGTACCATTCCTGTTATATTTCTCCAACATAATGATGCGGCCGGATCATATGGCTTACTCTGATTCTCATCCTCTCTTTTCTCCATATACCAGCCTGCTGCCTGCATAATGGGTGTGATAGGAATGAATTTTCCTGTAATCTCTTTGAAGGCAAAGCCTTCTTCCCCCCTTACATAGGCATTCAGAACGATGGTTTCCTGCAAGCTATTAGCTCTTGCATAGACAATTGTATTTCCTTCCTTATCCGCAACGATAAGTGGATCCTGTTCAGGATTTATAAAGGCTGATGTTGGAGCCAACTCTAGTGTGCGTCCAAGAATAGCCAGGATATTTTCTTGAGAAGGCTGTTGGGACGAAATAGACGGAAGCCTTGGAGCCGAGGTTTGATATATTGCTAGCATCGCTCCCAGCTCATGGAGTACCGCTAGTGAATCCTTAAAAGTCTCTAGAAAGTCAATTCTCATATAAAAGGTAAGAGGTAGCGTATCAGCCTGCTCACATTCGGGGCGATCACATGCGTATCTGGCAAAGAACAACTCCGGCCTGGATTGCTGGAATTCTTTGATATCATCCGGCATAGCTACTCCCAACACAGAGGCAAGCATTCTATTTCGCAAATCATCCTGCTTGATGTTTTCGAGCAAATTGATATACCCTCCAATTTCTGTAATGTTTAAAGGTGCAGGAATACGTGAGGGAGTAATGTCTCCTGACATAGATATACGCCGAAGCATCAAATTGCGGGCCTCAACAGCCTCGGGAGAGCTTTCCTGCTTAATTATGTCAATTAATGCACTATATAGTTCGTTATCTGTAGTCTCCATGATATACCTCCCTTATTATTTTATAATAGTACCTGGCTGGTCCTGATTCTGAGGTTTTTCTTTTTCCTCTTTATTATCCTGATTTTCTGTTTCCTTTGATTCCTTTGGTTTTTCCGGCTTATCCTCTTTGCTCTTTTCCTCTCCCTTTCCACTGCTAGACCCTGAGCCTGTTTTCATTTTCACATATCCGTCGATTGCCTTCTGTGTCAAAGTACTGGCATTATCTATTACCTTCAGACGCTCAGATGAGGCGGAGTTTGTCAGAGTGGAGGCAAACTTTTGTAGCTCCTCAAGTCCAAGCAAATCAGGACTTGTAGGATTCTTTGCAATTACTGAACCCAACTCCGGAGCTGTGGCCCCATTTGTAGTTATATTCACTGTGTTTTCAGACTTAGCAAGCTTATCTGATGCTGCAGTAGCATCAGTGATGATATGTTGTTGGTCAAAGTCTGACGGTCTAATTGCATCCGAATGTGTAATCGGTGAATCCTTCCAGTTCCAAAAGCGGGTAAGATCTATTTTCTCACTGGCATTACTGTTACCTAGAACCGCTTCTCCAACCATTCCGCGAGTTGACATGGAAACCATGGTGGATGTAGGACGAAAAGCCATGGTATGATAGCTATAAAGAGCGTCCTGCACCTCACGGGTGGAGGTATTCAGACTGGCTGCTAGTTCTGGTGGATAGCTAAATGGCATAAGCATACAATTACCATAAAAGCCGTACACCTCATTCTGTACACAGTTCATGAGAGGTATTTCCTCCCCTATCTCTCCTGTCGTACTTGGAACTCCTATCGTATATTGCTCCAACATGATGGCTCTTTCAGCACCGGTCAGGGAAGCCCATATGGCTTGGGAATATAAGATTGTATTTTCAATTACATGCTGGAAGGTCCGTTCAATTTCCTGTAGCTGATCAAAGGTCATTGTTTTATAACGGTCGACAACAGCATAGCTCGCTCTGTAGGTAAGCTCTTCATCCGTATTAAAATTAATATACTTTGTCTGTATTCCCTTGTTTAGCTCTACATTGGCTATACGCAGAGGACCGTATGTCCTAAGCTGTGACGGTGATAACTCGACTACTGGATTAGTAAATGCTTCAAATGAACGTAAAAAAGGTCGAAAGAGGGTATACAATTTCGAGTTCTTAATTCCTTCAATGCTATTTCCCTGAAGCAAAGCTTGAGCAGTATCGGGTAAAGTGAGGTTATAGTTAAATGGATTGGAACCATAATACAAGTCAAGACTTAAAAATTCATCATCAATAACTCCTGCCGGAATATTAAAGGTTCCTGTAACTGTGCCTGTAGGTTCCATCCTCATAGATCGTATGGCTCTAAACAGATCCTCACTGGTTGTATAGCCTGGTTCAATTTTATGTGTATCATAATCTATATTGGTTGCTCTTATTTGATTACCATTTCTTAACCGGAGAATCACCGTCAGATTATCATATGGCATAAAACTACCCTTAAGCTTGAACTGTACCGTAAATCCACCTTCCGACTCTCCTCTCTGGAATTCCCAACGGGGATATGATGAAAACTTTTTAAGAAGGTTAAGTCCATTACGATACTGATATGGCAGATATTGTACAATGGAATCATGATGCTTAATGAGCATATCATATCGTTGCATGAACTGCTCCTTACCTAAGGATGTCTGTGCCATATCATATAGCTGGCCAGGTGATAATAGATGTGCAACGTTAGTAGGAAGAAATTGTACAATATCCAGTGGTATGTAGAGAACTAATTGTACACCGGTTATATTGGAAGTTATTTTATAGTTCTGAACCACCTCCCAAAACTGCATGGTCAATGCATGGGAGTGATTATTGTTGGCAATGATCTTGGTGGTCACCATTTCACTCTCGGTGGAAGTGGCAAGTCTTACTCCAATACGGTTGGCCTGGCTTTGAGCTTCGGCCG
>CAZDWP010000242.1:0-3711 GCA_964508985.1 uncultured Herbinix sp.
GTAATAAATGTTCCTATAGGATTTATGCCAAATAGCATGGTTCCAAAGGGTTCCATCCCAAAGGCTTGAGCAAAGCTTGTCAGTCCGAAAACCGCTCCAAGGATAGCTCCAGTAGTAGGACCAAGAGTAATCGCTCCTACGATAACCGGTATTCCGACCAGTGTGATAGATAATCCAACTGGTAGCTTAATATACCCAATTGGGGTAAAAGTCAACAGCAGAATAATTGCTGTAAAGAGTGCTAATTGCACCATTTTTAGAGTACGTACATTTGATATTGTTTTCATAATATCCTCCTTTCATATTGACTATTATCTTAATAAGATAACAGTGTAAAACTATGTCTTAGGTAGGATTTACTTAAATACACCATTGTAGCCATTAAGTAAATTCTTGCCGGCTTACTTTCCGTCCCTTATGGGTACGTCAGCATCACCAGTAGTTACAATTATATACTATTCTTTTAATAATGCAAGTGGCTGTTTCGTAATATGGATAAGCTCATATATTACGAAACAGCCACTGCTTTATATCTTAATAATATAATTTGTGTTTTTTATAAATAGATATATCCCTCCGAACAAGAGCCCTCCACCAACAATTATTGCAAGCGTTATAGGTATATATCGTCCAAGCGAAAGCCACTGGAGCAAAAACCCGAATCCGTTTATAAAGGCATGGACAATTATGGGCGCCAGTAGTGTTCTGGTTTTTTCATAGACAAGCCCCAAAAGGAGTCCTATTCCAAATGCATATATGCCTTGTATTATATCCCAATGATATAGTCCAAATACTGCTGCCTGAATCACATTGGCTACAATAAATGAAACTCCATGCCGCAATCTACTAAATAGTATTCCTCTAAGCATTAATTCCTCTACGATAGGTGCTAGTATTATAACATATACGGCAACTATTATAGTATCAGCAGCAAATAAGGAGTTGACGGTTTTATCATAATAAGAAAATATTGTTTCAAATAATGGCCTTATAATAACTAGAACACCAGACACAAAGAGCTGGCATCCTATTCCCATCATTAGATAAATACCAATATTCTTATATGCTATAATGTCCTTTATCTCTGACTGCTCTACATAGCCTTTATTTGCGTACCTTTTATACCATATATAAAACAGCAGTATTGATATCATTACAGCTATTACCATAAGGCAATAATCCAGCTGAAGATTTATATCCTGTATTCCCGTAATCAATATAAATATGCTTGTAACAATAGTATAAATAAATGCCACTATAACAAAGGCAAGTAAAACCATAAAAAGTCCTTGTATTATAATTAATGCTCGTTTCATTATAAACCTCGATTCATCTAACCCAGTTCTACCTCTACCATATGAAGCTTTCCATCTCCATACACCGGTAGGATGTTCCCTTCTATCTGCTTATCATCCACAGTAACCTTAGCAACTCCACTGGATACATGCTTCGGATTCTTAACAGTTATCTGGTAGGTATCCCCTCTATATTGTCTTGTTATTGTATAGCCATCCCACTCCTTGGGAATTGAAGGATCCACCATCAGTCCGTCAAATTCAGGCTTGATACCTAGAATATACTGAGATATCGCTATAAAGTTCCAAGAAGCAGTTCCTGTAAGCCATGAGTTTTTTGCCTCTCCGAATCTTCTTGCATCCTTACCGGCTATCATCTGTGAATATACATAGGGCTCTAGTCTGTATATATCCGAGTATTCCTCGGTATATGCTGGAGCAATTCTTGTATAATAATCAAAAGCTTTATCTCCTCGGCCTACAAGAGCCTCGGCCGCAATAATCCATGCATTGTTATGACAGAAGATTCCAGCATTCTCCTTATAACCGGCAGGATAGGTTGAGATTTCACCATACTCTATATAATATTTTGTAAATGCAGGATTAAGAAGAACTAGTCCGTATTTTGTAGCTAAGCGCTCCTCTGTCTCATCAAGAGCCTGTATAGCCTTGCCGTCATCTGTTCCGCAATGTCCCATAATACATAGACCTTGGGATTCTATGAATATCTTGCCTTCCTCATTCTCCTTGCTTCCGACCTTTCTGCCAAAATCATCATAAGCCCTGACAAACCAAGAACCATCCCAGCCATGCTCCATAATGACCTTACGCATTTTGTCAATTTCCTTATATGCTCGGTCGGATTCGCCTTTATTATTAACCTTGTCCATCAGTCTTGCATATTCCTCACCGATATAGCAGAACATTCCAGCTATCATGACGGATTCTGCCACTCTGCCATCCTTGCTAGTAGAGGTTTGGAAAGATTCTCCCGGTTCAGAGGAGAAGCAATTTAGATTCAAACAGTCATTCCAGTCCGCTCTACCTATAAGAGGGAGTCCGTGAGGTCCAAGATTATTTATCACATGGTCGAAGGATCTCTTTAAATGGTCTGCTAAAGGTGTGCTAGTTGTTTCATCATTATCAAAGGGTGTCATCACATCCAGAATAGTATAATCTCCAGTCTCCTTTATATAAGAAACAACAGCAAGTATTAACCATAGAGGATCGTCATTGAAATCTCCTCCGATTTCATCGTTACCCTTCTTAGTTAGAGGCTGATACTGATGATAGGCTCCGCCATCCTCTAACTGAGTGGAGGCAAGGTCGATAATTCTTTCTCTGGCACGATCAGGAATCTGATGAACGAATCCTAAAATGTCCTGATTGGAATCTCTAAAGCCCATACCTCTTCCTATACCGGATTCGAAATATGATGCACTTCTTGATAGATTAAATGTAACCATACATTGATACTGATTCCATATATTCACCATACGGTTAAGCTTGTCATCATGAGAATCTAAGGTGTACTTAGACAATAATTCATCCCAATAATTTGCTAGCTCTTTAAATGCACGGTCTACAGCTTCTACTGTTGAATAAGCCTTAATAAGTGCCTCGGCCTTTTCTTTATTTATTATATTCTTGCCATTGGCATTATTATATTCCCATTTATCCTCGGAATCATTTTCAACATAGCCAAGTAAGAATATTAATTCTTTTGTTTCACCGGGTTCTAATATTACTTCTACACAATGGGATGCAATAGGATGCCATCCGTCTGCAATAGAATTTGTGGGTTGACCCTTCATAACAGTTTCGGGATTATGAAAACCATTATAGGTTCCCATAAAGCTTTCTCTATCTGAGTCAAAGCCGCATATCGGAGAATTTACAGAGAAGAATGCATAGTGATTTCTTCTTTCTTTATACTCTGTCTTATGATAGATAGCAGAGCCCTTTACTTCCACTTCTCCCGTGTTATAGTTTCTTTGGAAATTCGTCATATCATCTAGTGCGTTCCACAAGCACCATTCAACAAAAGAAAAAAGTTTTATCTCTTTTTTTGCATCTGAGGTGTTTTTTACTACAACCTTATGTATCTCAGCATTGACACCAGGCGGTACAAAATAAGTTATACTTGTGTTTATCCCTCTTCGCTCCCCAGAGATTCTAGTATAACCCATACCGTGTCTGCATTCGTAATGCTCCAGATCTTTCTTAACCGGAGCCCATCCAGGTGACCAGACCTCTCCCCCATCATTGATATAATAATATTTCCCTCCCCCTAAATCCAATGGAACATTATTATAACGAAAACGGGTTATCCTCCTTAGTCTCGCATCCTTAAAGAAGCTATAGCCTCCTGCTGTGTTCGATATCAATGAAAAATAATCCTGCGAACCCAAGTAGT
>CAZDWP010000243.1:0-3701 GCA_964508985.1 uncultured Herbinix sp.
TAAAAAACAAGCACATACATTACTCCGTTAAGTGCTTCAATAATTGGGTATTGAACAGATATCCGAGCTTTACATTTTCTGCATCTTCCCAGTAGAAATATATAACTAAATATTGGTATCAGCTCATACCACTTCAATTTGGAATTACAGTTGGTACAATGAGACCCTTCTGTAACAATGCTCATTTCCTCTGGAATACGATAGATACATACATTTAGGAAGCTTCCAATCACTATTCCGTATATTAAAGCAATAACATATACAATATAATCCACCATATACTATCCTACCTTATATTCTTGTAATAATGCCTGCCGGCATGTCGCCGGCAGACATTAAGAGTAAAAATTCAATTATGTATTAGGGTCTTACAGCAGCGTCAGAAGCTGTATAAATATCATCTATTGTATCAGCATCACCATCATAATCAAGTGTTACTGAGATATTGTCGGTATCAGTTACTAACACTTTAATTGTTGTACCATCACCAGCATCACTTGACTTTAGTTTGAATTCACCAACAACTTCACGAATTTCTAGTAAAAGCTTATCATCTCCTTCTCCACCAGTATCATAATCTGTACTAAAGCTCCAGTCCTTACCGGAAACAGTATATAAGCCATTGGTACCGTCATTGAGATCAAAAGCATCAGGTGAGGCAAGTGCTTGTGCAGCCTCGAGAACATCATCATCAAGTACTCCTAAACGAATAGCAGTATATATAGCATTAACTACTTCATTGTCTGCTGTCCTTCTCGACTTCTCAACATATTGTGAAAGTCTTGGTGCTAAGGTAACCGCCAATATTGCCATAATTGCAATAACTACGATTAACTCCACCAGTGAAAATCCTTTGTTGTTCATTTTCTTCATTCTCTTCATTTCTTTCATTCTCTCCTCTTCTTATTGTTTATTTATATGCTAAAACGGTCCTTAGCTGCCCCTCTTTAGGCTCACGTTCTAGAATCTTATCTATTATGTCCCCGGATTAGTAACTTAAGCTGCATTATCTATATGTATAAGCCGCATTACGGCGCAATACCAGAAGCAGGATCTGTGCCCAAAATCGAGCTGTCAAATTGATTATACATGGAGAACATAGGCTGCATTACTGCAATTATTAGCCCCCCCACCACCACAGCCATTATAACAATAATAATAGGCTCCATGGCAGCTGTTAGTGTCTGAGTAGATATTTCTATATCTTCATCATAATAATCGGCTATTTTACTAAGCATATCCTCCAAACTAGCGGTTTCCTCTCCGATTTTCATCATATGAGTTACCAGAGGTGGAAATATCCCCGAGGATTGAATCGGAACAGATAAAGGAACACCTCTTGCAATCTCTTCCTTCGCTTCCATAAGAAGCTTCTTTATGACTAAGTTGTCTATAGTTCTTGCTGTAATATCAACGGCCTCTATCAGTGGTATACTCGAAGCGATAAGAGTCCCTAGGGTTCTCGAAATCCTTGCACTGGCCGTCTTTATATTAAGCTTACCGATAAGCGGAAGCTTTAATGATAATTTTGCAAAGAACATTTTACCCCTAAAGGTATTTGTATAGTAAAACAAGCCTATGCCCAACAGGATTATTACTCCCAGAATAATATACCATCTTGTTAAAATAAAATTACTTATATTCATTACAGATTTAGTTAAAGCGGGTAACTCCATATCCATATCCTCGAACATTTTCATAAAACCAGGGATAACTACAGTAATCATAAGAATTATCACACCAAAGGATATAGTCGCAATGGAAAGTGGGTAAATCATGGCCTTCTTTATCAAACCATGGAGCTTAGCCTCCTTCTCGAGATGGATTGATATACGCTCTAAGGTTATCTCAAGGCGTCCGGATCTTTCTCCTGCCTCTATCATGTTAATTAATATAGGTGGAAAGATTTTGCCCTGATTACGCATGGCATCAGCCAACCGCTCGCCCTTTTGTATCATAAGGTGGGTATTGGCAATAGCTTTCCTTAAGGTCTTATTGGCAGTCTGTTTTTCTAGCATCATAAGAGCTACCACTAAAGGTATACCAGCATTTAAAATTGTATGAAACTGCTTCGTAAATACACTTAGATCCCTAACCTTGACAGGATTACTTATCTGTATATTTAATAAATCCCTTGATAATATTCCAAGCTTCTTAATGGTAACTGGATAAAGCCCTTCTGATTTCAAGGTGTGGAATACTCTTTCTTCATCGGGAGCTTCCATACTTCCTTTTCTTTCTTTACCATTATTATCTATGGCTATATATGAATATCCGGCCAATTTATCTTCCTCCCATATAAAATGGTGCTAGCTTATCCTTCGTTCCATGGTTGTCATGTCCTGAGCAAATGATACCGCCTCTTCCTTGCTAATTCTTCCCGAACTATAGAGTTCAAATATAGCATCATCCATGGTCTGCATGCCTAGCTTTCTATTGGTTTGAATAAATGAAGCTATCTGATGATTTTTTCCTTCTCTTATAAGGTTTCTTATGGCAGGTGTTGAAAGCATGACCTCGAATGACGCCACTCTTCCTGCTTGATCGAGTGTAGGTATCAACTGCTGTGATATTACTCCCTCCAATACAGAGGCAAGCTGTACTCTAATCTGTTGCTGCTGATGAGGAGGAAATACATCAATAATTCTATCTACTGTATTTACAGCACCTATGGTATGTAAGGTGGAGAATACCAGATGTCCCGTCTCGGCTGCTGTTATAGCTATTTCAATTGTTTCTAAATCTCTCATCTCTCCTACAAGAATTACATCGGGATCCTCCCTTAATATAACCCTTAGTGCGTTGGAAAAGGATAAGGAATCCAGTCCTATTTCCCTTTGATTAACAATGGATTTCTTATGATGATGAAGATATTCTATAGGGTCCTCCAAAGTTATGATATGGGAATTATATTTTGTATTAATTATATCGATTAGGGCTGCTAAGGTAGTGCTCTTACCACTTCCTGTCGGTCCTGTTACTAATACCATACCCCTTTTCTTTCTTGTCAGCCCCACAACTGATGAAGGAAGCCCTAATACCTCAGGGTTTGGGATGCTAGTATTAATAATCCTAATAGCGGCTGCATAAGAGCCTCTCTGTTTGAAAACATTAACTCTATATCTACCGTATCCGGCAATAGAATAGGAGAAATCTACCTCTCCATTTGTTAGAAGAATATCCTTCATGCTCTGGGGAATCATTGGCATAATCAATTCCTCAGTATCAGCCGGAGACAATGATGGATATAGCAAATCCTCTAGTTCTCCGTTGATTCTACCTTTTGGTGGAATTCCAACCGTAATATGAAGATCAGATGCTTTTCTTTCTTGGGCCTCTTTTAATAAATCATCTATTGTATAATTCATATCGCTCCTCTTAAACATCATCATATATAGAGATACGAACCAATTCCTCAACTGATGTAATACCCTGCATTACGAGCTCAATTGCACGGGCTTGAAGTGTCTGCATACCTTCAGATTCCGCTATCTCAGCAATAGCACTTGTTGGCAATTTATTCCTTATAGCTTCTTTTATCCTTGCTGATGTCTCGAGTAGTTCATATACACCTATTCTTCCGATATAGCCCGTATCATTGCATTTTATACATCCTGCAGGGTGATAAATCTTTAGGGGCTCTGTAATAGAACATCCTAGAACATGCTTTTCAGTATCGGTAGCTTCTTTGTATCCCTTGC
>CAZDWP010000244.1:0-3698 GCA_964508985.1 uncultured Herbinix sp.
CTTATTATATGATACTCGACGATAATGGAAAGAAGCTTGTGGGTAAAACATCACTAGGTAATATTCGTCTACATGACGACGAAGACCCCGTAGTGACTGAGAATGCAATCCATTGGGTATCAGAGGAAGATGGGGTTTTGTTACACTACGAATTGCAGTTTTGATGTTAATAAGCTTTCACACTTTGAAGATTTTAGCACAAAAAAATAAGAACAAAAAGATAAGACTATTACTTTAATATAGGAGGTTATTCAAAGTGTAAAATATATAAAAAAGCTGTGATAATCATCGTAATGGTAGTATTGCTCTAGGATGAGGGTATAATTTCTAAGGAAGAATTTGATTCCAAGAAAAAATTATTAATGAGCATATAAGGAGATATTGAATGGAGAAACTAATAAAGAAGTATAAATACATATTAATGCTTTTAATAATAGCAATTGCTCTCACAGCGTGCAGCTCAGAGAAAGGCGAGATATCAGATGCTACTCCTGCAGTTTCTGATAGTGAAGCTAAAGACAATGAGAATAATGAAACTGTTACCGAGAATATTATTGCCGACACTAATAATAGTGTTATAGATACCGAATGGGCAATATACTGGTATCTTTGTGGTAGCGACCTTGAAACTAATTATAGTGCTGCGACCAACGATCTCATGGAAATGATGGAGGTAGAGCTACCTGATAATATCAAGGTAGTCATTCAGACTGGTGGGTCAGCTCAGTGGCAGAATGATATTATCAGCGCGGATACCCTTGGTCGTTATGTTTATGATAATCAGGGCTTATGGCTTGCCGAGGAGCAACCCCTGGCTAATATGGGAGATGCACAGACCTTTCAGGAGTTTCTTACCTTTGCAAAGACTAATTTTCCTGCTAAGCATACCGCTGTAATCATGTGGAATCATGGTGGTGGTTCTGTGACCGGAGCGGCATTTGATGAGCTATATGGTATGGACTCTCTTAGTCTTCCGGAAATGTATCAGGCTTTTTCCGAAACCTTCGGTGTGGACCCACAGAATCAACCGATCGATATTATCGGCTTTGATACCTGTTTAATGGCGACCATTGATACGGCATACACCTTCTCCGATATCGGGAAATACCTTGTAGCATCCCAGGAGCTGGAACCTGGTAATGGCTGGCTGTATAGTGGTTGGATTGGAGCTATTGCTAATAATCCGAAATTAACACCGCTTGAGCTTTCTAAAGCCATCTGTGATAGCTATGTAGATGGATGTATTGAGGCGCAGACTCAGGATAATATTACCCTATCAGTTACAGATCTTTCAAAGATATCGAATCTGCTTGTAGCTTATGAAGATTTTGGTAAAGAAGCGCTGGCTTCTGCAATAATGGAACCATCATTTTTTGCTCATTTTTCCCAAATAGCTAATAAGGTTGAGAACTATGGAGGAAATACCCGTGAACAGGGATATACCAATATGACCGATCTTGGTACTCTTGCCTCAAAATCCTTGGAACTCTTACCGGAGACCTCTATGGCTGTTGTAGACCAGCTAACCGATTGTGTGGTATATAAGGTTAATGGGAAATATCGTCCAGAATCGGCAGGTCTTTCCTGCTATTACAGCTACAATGGAGATGTGGATGACTTTAACTTATATGCACAGATAGGTCCTGCCGAGTCCTTTAAGCATCTATATGCCTATGGATTAACTGGAGAGCTTTCCGAGCAGGGAATGGACTATATTGCCCAGATGGACTATGCATCAATACCAGAGCTTGTGACCTTAGATAGCTTAGGTTGGCAGGATATACCGTTAACTATAAATGAAAGCGGCAATGCGATTCTGACCTTAGGAAGTGATGCAATTAATGTTCTTTCTACTCTGACCTTTGAGCTTTATTATGCTGATGCCGAAGAGGATATTCTTCTCTGCCTTGGTACTGATAATGATATTATAGCTGATTGGGATAATGGCGTTTTTTATGACAATTTCCGTGGTGTATGGGGAAGTCTGGACGGAGCTCTTTGCTATATGGAGATTGCCTACGAGGGAGAAACCTACAACAGATATTCTGTACCGATTCTTCTTAACGGGGAAGAATATAACCTGATGGTTGTCTATGATTTTGAAGCTGAAGAATACTTCATAGAGGGTGCAAGAAAGCCTATAGATGAAAGTGGTGCAGCCGATAAAAACCTACTCTATCTCGTAGAGGGAGATGAAATTCAGACGATACACTACGCTTCTTCAATAAGCAGTGATGACCCGGAACTGATTGCTGTACCTATTGACACAATAATAGTTACATCTGAGACTGCCTTTGCTGAAACCGAGCTTGGTGATGGCTTCTTTATCATGATGTATGTTATGCAGGACAGTCAGGGTAATGTGGCTTACTCCTTACCTGCAACCTTTGAATCTGTGGGTGGAGAGATATATACTAGTATAGACTAGATAAGAAGAGCATATAGAAAAATTACTGCCCCTAAAGTGAGAGAGCTTTATCATCCTAACTTTAGGGGCAGTTTAATTAACGCAATTAAGAACATTCATATTTTAAGCATGAGTTTAAATTAGGATTCTATTTATTTAATGGAAGCAGGAGCTGAAGTATAAATATTCCTCCCTCTGTTTCAAAGGAATACAATCCACCGTAGCGTTCTACAATATCTATCATACTCTTGATTCCGTAGCCGTGCCCATTCTCCATATTCTTTGATAGAGGAAGCTCACCATTCATTTCAATATTTCCCACGTAAGCGTTTTCTGTGGATATAACCAGCTTATTATTGTTAACAAAAGCGCGGATATAAACCTTGCGTAGCTTTTCGTCCTCAACCTGTGATGCTGCATTTATGGCATTCTCAAGGGCATTGGACAGTAGAGCACAGAGCTCTATATCGTGAATATTGATAACAGGAGGTAGATTAACATCGGTATTAAGGACTAGACCAGCTTTATTTGCTCGAGCTTGGAAGCTTGATAGGATAAGGTTAACCGTTTCATTTTCACAATAATGTATAGGTGTCATAGCATCAATTGCTGCCTCTGTACTAGCAAGATAATCTTTTATTTTATGTAGATCACCATCAGCAGCAAAGCTGCCTATTAGTGTCAGGTGATGGCGCATATCATGGCGGTAAATTGCAGTGTTTTTTTGTATTTGACGCATTGTATCAAGCTCTCGTTGTGCGTGCTGGAACTGAGAGGCGAAGATATCCCTCTCACGTTGGGCCTCGGTCTGCTTTTGTGTCTCGTTGTAGTATAGGAGAACAAATATTAGATAAAAGGTACAGATGACTGAAGGAGCAAACTGTACTGCTTCGCGAGCACCGGAATAAAGCAAATTTGTATATATAGTAGTGGCATAGTCAAATAAATAGTAGAGAAGAGGTACTACACCAAAAAGCAGACAGGATCGCTTTGAGCGCTCTACCAGTTGTACAACAGATTCGGCCACATATTTTTTTAGAAAATAAAAAACTATACACATGACTGCAAAGTAAGCAAGATGATCGGCAAAGCTGTTTCCTGTAATCGATGAAGCTAAAGAGCCAACCCATTTTGGTATCTGGCAACAGAGATAGGCTGTAAGCACACTACTGATAGAGATTATCCATGGACGCCTATAATATAGGACGAGAAAGAGAATCGAGGGCAAATGCGCAATAAAGGGATAAAGCTTCAAGGTAAAGACAAGAATGATTCCTGTAAATCCGTAAAT
>CAZDWP010000245.1:0-3698 GCA_964508985.1 uncultured Herbinix sp.
TACCTGGTACCGACTCGAATTTACTTCAATCTAAAGGTTTTAGGCGCAAGCTTATATGCAAGCCCAAATGCCAGCACCACATAGACAATACAAAACACCGATATGGCAGCGCCAAATATTAATGTTGGAATCCGCTTGCCTATAGCAAAATAACATATAAAGTAGGTTAAAGTATTAGCTATACTGTAGGAGAAGCTCTTAGTCTCCAGATTAATATTATAGGGCTGGAAAATATAATAAAGCACAATACTATGAACTGAAAAGAATACGGACATAGCCAATATAGATATAAATAGCAGTAAATAATTAATCGACTGGTCGGTGCCTCCGGTTATAAATAGTAAGCTTGGCAATCCCAATGCAATTACTGAAGCAGGAATTAGATTTATGATTATTATGTATTTAAGTCTTTCGACAAAGAGAGATAATATTGCTTTAGGTTGACGATAAAATCGATAGGGCAACATACTATTATCACAATTCATAAACATGGCCTGAGTAATAGTAGCTCCGCGATTAATCAAATACATAATAAAGAGAAAATAAGGTAGCATTGAATGCAACAATTTATTCTGCGTGGCTTTTATGTCTGCAGAAAATACGCTAAGACAAATTAATATCACTAACAAAAGAAAACATATTAAGGTTATACGTTTAGCCGATTTAGTTAATAGCTTGCTGTGACGCTTCATGAATAATTCATTAAAATACTGGTAGCCTTCCTTATTACTTGTTTGGCTCGAATCAATGGATATTTTTTTCCGCATTGAAAGTCTTTGCGCTTCATTAACAGCATCCCTGCTAATTTGAAGGACAAAATTTTCAGGTCTCAATAATTCCTTATACATCCACCTGTAATTATTGAAACGCATGATATAATTCATGGCAAAGGCAGCGGGTACTATGACCAACCCTGTAAATATGTTAAAAATCACTTCATTAATAGCAAAGCCAAGGTAAGGCGGTAGAAATGCTAGCACAAGCAGTAATGCTACTGTTATCCAAAGTAATTTAGGAAGTTTGTTTTCATTGTTAACCTTCTTTTTCTTATTACTAGTAAAGAGCTCCTGAGCAGCAAAGCATAGCTTTAGACACACCACAAGTATTGGTACAGCCAAACACGTGATTAGTCCCAACCCACTGAAACCACCAAATACTAGAGATAATACCAAAAACCCAAGGAATGCTTTTAATAAAAAGTATAGATAATTAGACACTACATACTTTCTTGCATCCATTCTCATAATGCATATACCATAATACTTGTCCTTGGTGGGGTTGAATAAGTTAGTATTAATATAGGCACCTAGGATAGTAAGAAATAATATAATATGGGTAAAGCTGTCCGCTTGCTGGGTCCTTAATAGTTTAGTAGAGAAAAATATCAGAGCTAGATAAATCAATTTCCCAATAAATACAGATGATATTTCGACGAGTACACTCACAATATTAACAACACTCTTTAGATCATGACTGGCATAAAGGGATATTGGAAGTAACTTTTCTATAAGTGGAATAGATTTAAGCCAATAAATTATGCCATTAGTCTTATATGCCTTTCTTAGCAGAAAAGATATTCTAAAGGTTCTAGGCATCCTCATCACCCCTTAAAGCCTTAATAATTTTATCCTTTAATTCACTATTATCTATACTTTCTTTTTTAATTTCTTCTAAAACTCCGTGATTTAGGATTACTATAATGTCACAAAGATCAAGGGCAAGCTCCATGATATGAGTTGAAAAGATAATGATATGATCCTCCTTCAGGTGGCGCAATATCTGTTTCATTTCATCAGCAACTACAACGTCAAAGGAGGTTAGGGGTTCGTCCATCAGAAGTATATGTGGATTTGCAATAAAATTAACCAGCATCTGCATTTTATTCTTCATTCCATGGGAATAATCCTTTAATAACCTGTCCCGATCCTCTACATCGATACTGACTATGTCAAAATAATTATCAATAGTCTTGATATCTGAAATTTTATCCTTATTGATGTCAAGAAAGAATTTTATGAACTCCCTTCCGGTTAAAAAGTCAGGGACTAGTGGGGTCGATAGGACATAGCCTATATCATCAGGAAAAAGCTCCCGAAGTACACCGTTCTCCTCTACTCTATAACTACCCCCATCAATTTTAATATCATCATTAATACAATTGAATAAAGTAGTCTTCCCCGCACCATTACGTCCTAATAGACCATATATATAACCTGTTTCAAATGTAAAGGATGTACCAAGAAGTACCTCCTTTTTATCAAAACTCTTTTTGATATCCTCTAATATAAGCTTCATAATCCTCTCCCCCATATTAATATAAATTAAGCGATTCTATTATGAAAATATACCATATCCTTACATACCATGCAAGCTTATGAGAATGTGTTTTCTGAAAACCTTACGGCTTATTTATTAATAATTTCTATTGACAGGATTACACTTCAATGGTAATATAGCTGATAAATTCGAAAGGAAACATTTATCATGTGTAATTTACTTTTTGCAAAGCTAAATAGGGACGACGATTTCTAGCGCATGTATCTATGAGTTATCAATCATAGGTACACGCGCTTAAAGCGTTGTGCCTATGTGGAAATATTTCTAAGAGCCACATTGGTAGATTAATACTGGTGAGGCTCTTTTTTTATTACTTATTATGAATATTATTCATTTGAATATCATTTATTTTGAAGGGAAGTGGTGGGATGAGACATTTTGACGATGTCTTTAAGGATATAGTATTTTTAATTAACCATGAGCAAGTAGATAATTTATGTAAATAGTATTCCTTATATAATAAAATGGAGGTTTGATAGAGTGGAGATTAAGGTAGAATATATAAAAGGACCTACTAAAAATACCAATATAGAAGTAGGAAGCATTATAAACCATATAGGAGAAAGAGTGGGCTTGCACGGAAGTGTTTATAAGATAAGAAGGATGAGCGACTTTGCCTTTGTTCTACTTAGGACCAAAAGAGAAGTAGTTCAATGCATCTATAGTAAGGATTATGCTGAATTTGATTTGGAGGTACTAAAAGAAGAGAGCTGTATTAAGCTAACCGCAGATATAATTAAAGAGGATCGTTCCAAATCAGGATGGGAGCTTCGTATGATAGATGTCGAGGTTCTTTCAGAACCTATTGCCGAAAGCCCAATAGTAATAAATAATAAGCTTGTGGATACATCACTTGAGAATCTATTAGATTATCGTCCTATTACACTACGAAACGAAAAAGAAAGAGCCATATTTAAGCTTCAAGCAGGTATATGTCATGGTTTTTGTAAATATTTTCTAGAGCAGAGTTTTACGGAAATACATTCTCCTAAAATAGTATCTGCCGGCGCAGAGGGTGGAGCAAATATATTTCACCTAAACTATTTTGGTAAGGACGCCTTTCTTGCGCAAAGCCCCCAGTTCTATAAGCAAATGATGGTCGGTGTATATGAAAGAGTGTATGAAATTGCCTCTGTATTTCGTGCAGAGAAGCATGATACCTCCAGACATCTCAATGAATATATCAGCGTTGACTTTGAGATTGGATATATTGAAAGCTTCGAGGATATCATGATGATGGAAGTTGGTATGTTAAGATATGCTCTTGAAGAGCTTCAAGCATATTATACTCATGAGCTAGAGCTACTTAAGGTAACACTTCCAAACTTAGAAAAAATTCCATCAATAAAGTTTATGGAGGC
>CAZDWP010000246.1:0-3686 GCA_964508985.1 uncultured Herbinix sp.
GGTACATTTATTGAAAACATGGTAAATAAATTAGAATAAACAAATGTTTTGTTATAAAAAGAAGTCGACTAAATAATGTAAAATACAATGAAGTTCGGGGTAAAATATCAGCATATTAGTTGTATATTTATTACTCATATACAAAATACGGTGGTTAATGTTATATTTTCGTAATTCTAACAAAAGGTACTGTCGAATGGTGCGACAAGAAAGAATTGAATCTTTTAAGGGTAAAAGCTATAATTTGAACATGGTAATAATTTACAAATATTACTGTAAATCCCCTTGCGTGACATTTCGTGATATGTAGAATTATGCATAAATATAGGCTAATATGTACTAAATAAAAGTAAAATGTAAAATATTAATAAAAAATGGAGCCATATGACAGGTATAATTTGGTAATATTGCTATCTCGAAAATCATTGACGTCTAATAAGCCAAAGGATATAATAAAACTAAACGACAACACAAAATACGAAATAAAGAACATGACATCACATAAAGTGAAGTTGGCTGATACATCATAAATGGCACAATATAAAAAGGGGTAAATACTATTAATTGGAGAAGTCAATAAATGAATAATGGAGGTTAGGAAGGGATTATGAGCAAAATTAATGTAGCTATAGTCGATGACAATGAAAGGATGGTAAATCTACTAGAGGATATTTTAAAAGAAGATGCTGAAATTGAGGTAGTAGGTAAATCGGAAAATGGATTGGACGCACTTGACATGATTAAGGAGAAAAAACCTGATGTTGTTTTACTGGATTTGATTATGCCAAAGTTGGACGGGCTCGGCGTTATGGAGAAGATAAAAAAAGACTCCGAGTTCAAGAAGAATCCTTCTTTTATAGTAATTACCGCAATCGGACAAGAAGGGGTTACAGAAAGCGCATTTGAATTGGGAGCAAACTATTACATTATGAAACCGTTTGATAGTAGTGTTATTCTTTCAAGGATTAAGCAGTTAAAGGGAGATTACCATAACAAGCTAACAAATAACCATCGTGTTAGCGCATATGAGAATAAAAGTACATATATGGAGAGAAATCTGGAAACCGATGTAACAAATATTATACATGAAATCGGAGTTCCTGCACATATAAAGGGATATCAGTATTTACGAGATGCAATAATGATGTCTGTCAATGATATAGAAATGCTCAATTCCATAACAAAGCTACTTTACCCATCTATAGCAAAGCGCCATAAGACCACACCTAGCAGGGTTGAAAGAGCAATTCGACATGCTATCGAAGTGGCATGGAGCAGAGGGAAGATGGATACAATAGATGATTTATTTGGATATACAGTCAGTAATGGTAAAGGCAAGCCTACCAATTCGGAGTTTGTTGCTTTAATCGCTGATAAGATAAGGCTTGAATATAAATTTAGAACATAGATGGTTATTAGACTATATGAACATAGAGAACTGGATGCCAAGTGCATCCGGTTTTTTTATTGACTTTATAATTTCCTTATGGTAAAACCTGTATATATACTTTTCTAAACTCAACTATATTAAGGGATAAGGGTCTGAATCGGGGGGAGGGAACTGCATTATGGGAAAAATTATTACGCTAAATGATGTATCAAAAGAGTTTAAAGTACTAAATCGAAAGGAAGGACTAAGAGGAAGCATTAAGGATTTGTTTTCCAGAGATTATAACATAGTCCGTGCCGTCTGTAATATTAGTATGGAAGTTAACAGGGGAGAAATTGTTGGCTATCTAGGTCCAAACGGAGCCGGAAAATCTACTACTATTAAGATGATGACAGGTGTCTTAGAACCCACCTCCGGTGAAATACTGGTTAACGGTATGATTCCTTATAAAAAAAGAACGCAAAATGCGCAAAATATAGGTGTGGTATTTGGACAGCGTTCTCAGCTGTGGTGGGCTCTCCCGGTAATAGAATCCTTTAAGATACTGAAGGATATTTATCAGGTAAATGATAGGGATTATAAGGATATGATGGATCTCTATACGTCCTTGGTGTACATAGAGGATATTATACATAAACCGGTTCGTCAGCTGTCTCTGGGACAGCGTACTCTGAGTGATATTCTTGCTGCGTTTTTACATAATCCAAGTATTGTTTTTCTGGATGAACCTACTATCGGTCTGGACGTATCGATGAAGGGCAAAATTCGTAAATTAGTAAAGGCGTTAAATAAAGAGAAGAATACCACTGTTATATTAACAACTCATGATATGGGTGATGTAGATGCATTATGTAGAAGGATTGTTATTATAGACAAGGGATCCTTACTATATGATAATGACATAGAAAATCTAAAGGGCTTTTTCGGCTCATACCGTACGGTTAAGGTAAGACTGGGTAGAGAAGCGGAGGAATTAACAACTGAAAATATGAAAAGACTTGCAAATAAGCTGCAGCAAAAGCTTCTTGATACATATCCTGAGGTCAGGTCACTAACTGCTATATCCAACGAGTCATGGATAGATGTACTGGTTCATGAGGATGAAATTGATATAATGAAGGTAGTAAATTCCATACAGGAGCATTATAAAATTTATGATTTAAAACTTGAGGAAATCTCGACTGAAAGCGTTATAAGAAAAATATATGAAGGAGAAATGCAATGAACCTTCGGAAATATATAACACTAACTAGGGCGGGTATGATGGAATCCCTGCATTTTAGAACATCTGCTTTTGTTACTATACTAGGCAATATGATCTATTTGGTCATAATATATTATCTATGGAAAGCAATATATGCTTCAACAGGAACAAGTATTGTTAACGGCATGACCTTTGAAGATACCATGATTTACTTAGTACTTGCTACAGCTCTCTTTTATTTCATGGAGATGTATCTTGTATGGAATATGGGTAGAGATATCCAATCGGGTGGAATTGTTCTTAAGCTAATAAAGCCTATGGGTTTTAGGAGATATATGTTTTTCTCATCTTCAGGAAGCTTCGTTATGAGCTTTTTTATGACCTTTGTTCCGACAGCTCTGGTTGTTTATTTTGTAACTAATGGGGCAATATATCTTGGTAGCAATCTAATATTTTTCATAATCAGCGTTATTTTTGGCTTGCTAATTAATTTTTATGTTGACTTTTTTGCAGGTACAATTTGTCTCTATACTGAATCCGTATGGGGAATAAATATTATGAAGGAAGTTGTAGTTTTGTTATTATCCGGTGCCAGTATCCCGCTTGCATTTTTTCCTGAAAGTCTTCGAAACATAGTCATGGTATTACCCTTTCAGGCTATTTATAATACACCACTTAGTTTACTAATCCGTCATAATTTGAATAATTTTGAACGAATCACAATGCTTGGTATTCAATTGTTTTGGGTGGTTATACTGTCAATAATAACGAGTTTATTCTGGAAAAAGTCTGTAAGGCAGATTACGGTAAATGGTGGTTAGGATGGAGGGAAGCTATGAAACAAAAAGGATTTCGCTTCTATATGAATATATATAGAAAGATATTAGCGCAGGATTTAAAGAGTAAGCTAAGCTATAGAGCAGATTTTGTTATTTCTTCCGTTGGAATGATTTTTACGAATATTTCTGCCTTTATTACTCTGTGGATATTATTTCAAAACTTTCCCACAGTTATGGGATGGAACTATCATGAGATGCTTTTCCTGTATGGCTTCTCATTAATTGCTCTGACGCCTGTTCAGTGTTTCTTTGA
>CAZDWP010000247.1:0-1892 GCA_964508985.1 uncultured Herbinix sp.
ACTTCAAGGCTAGTCACCGTTCCATCAATATAGGTACCATTACCAGCAATTTCCACTTGGTAAGTTACATATGCACTTTCCCATTTGGCATAAATAGTTGTATCAGCCTTTATTTCTGTATTGAAATCAAAGAGATTAATCAGACCTTCATCAGCATACCAACCATCAAAGATATATCTTTCCCTGATTGGATCATCCGGACTTGTAGCAATTCCTCCGTAGTTCACAGTTTGAGATTCTATATTATCTCCACCGTTACTTTCGAAAATAACTGTATATGTGTTGATATCCCACTTTGCGTATACAGTAATATCGTCTTTTATTAGAGTTTCTGCTAAAAAGCCTTCAGAAAATGTTTCATCATCTAAATACCAGCCTGCAAAAGTATAACCTTCTCTTATTGGCCCTTCAGGCAAGTTTATTGTCGTATTATAATCAGCTTCAATTGCCTCTACTTGACTTCCACCATTACTATTAAAGCTTACTGTATATATGTTGATATCCCACTTGGCTTTCAGTTCCATGTCTGCTGCTGGCATTGTTGTTGGAAGTTCTGGTTCCCAAGCAACAAAGGTATAACCTTCCTTTGTTGGTTCTTCAGGTGCTACAAGATCTTTACCATAGTCCTGGGTGATTGATTCTACTGCACTTCCCCCATCACTGTTAAAGCTTATGGTATATTGATTAATTTCATATTCAGCTTTAACGATCAAATCACGAATTACATTATCAAATTCTACATCCCAACCAGTAAAAGTATATCCTTCTCTTGCTAGTCCTTCTGGTGCTGTAGCTGATCCACCATGCTCTACTATCTGTTCCTTCAATTCTGTTCCATCTTGATCTACAAAGCTTACTTTATGAGTTTCTATTGCCCATTTAGCATAGATTTCAGTATCAGACTTGATTTCCGTAGAAAAATCAAACTCTATCTCCACACCTTCATCAGAGTACCAATCAATAAAGGTGTATCCATCTCTGATTGGATTATCAGGGGCTGCTACTGTACTACCATGATCTACTTCTTCAGTAGATATAACTTCCATATCATAATCCACAAAAGTAACTGTGTAAGTATTAATTTTATACTGAGCAGTCACTGTTAAATCTTTGGTAACATTTTCAAATTCCACATCCCAGCCAGTAAAAGTATATCCTACTCTTGCTAGTCCTTCTGGTGCTGTAGCTGATCCACCATGCTCTACTATCTGTTCCTTCAATTCTGTTCCATCTTGATCTACAAAGCTTACTTTATGAGTTTCTATTGCCCATTTAGCATAGATTTCAGTATCAGACTTGATTTCCGTAGAAAAATCAAACTCTATCTCCACACCTTCATCAGAGTACCAATCAATAAAGGTGTATCCATCTCTGATTGGATTATCAGGGGCTGCTACTGTACTACCATGATCTACTTCTTCAGTAGATATAACTTCCATATCATAATCCACAAAAGTAACTGTGTAAGTATTAATTTTATATTGGGCTATAAAGGTTAAATTATCGGTAACAATACCAACTTCTTGATCCCAACCAGTAAAACTATATCCTTCTCTTACTGGCACTTCCGGTACTATAGCTGACCCACCATGCTCTATTGTTTGCTCTTTTATTATTGTTCCATTATAATCCTTGAATGTTACGGTATAAGTATTTATTTCCCATTTGGCATAAATTGTTGTATTAGCCTTGATATCTGTAGCAAAATCATAAGGATTTTCCAAGGATTCATCTTGATACCAAGCTACAAAGTTAAAATTGTCTTTTGTTGGTGAAGTTGGCTCTGTTATACTATCACCATAGGCTACAAGCTGAGATACTATCTCACTACCGCCATCTACATTAAAGTCTACCCTATATAAGTTAACCTTCCACTGTGCTGTCAGTGTAAA
>CAZDWP010000247.1:1915-3668 GCA_964508985.1 uncultured Herbinix sp.
TTGTTGGTTCTTCAGGTGCTAACACATCCGTTCCGTAATCTTGGGAAATTGATTCTACTGGGCTTCGACCATCACTGTCAAAACTAATAGTGTATTGGTTGATTTCATACTGAGCAGTTACAGTTAAATCACTTGTTATGTTTGCAAACTCAAGATCCCAGCCTGTAAAACTATAACCTTCTCTGCCTGGAATCGTCGGTGCTGTTGCATCGCTACCATGTTCTACTATCTGTATATCTAGCTCTGCTCCATCATAGTCAATAAAACTTACTGTGTAATCTGCAAGCTCATCTTCCATATTAATTTTCCCATGTGCAGTATTAAATACTGTTATATCATTATTGTCAGTAAAACTAACAAAGATAAGAAAACCTGTTCCACTGAATCCTTCTGGAACTATAAACTCACCTTCATAATATCCAGGTGATATTTCTTCCATATTGGAGTCTAGTTTGACTGAGTTATTACTTCCAGGTACAGCTATCTTAAAGCCTGCCTCTCCACCTTCGCTAGAATTGAAAGATATAGTAACTTTATCATGTATTCTTACATCTTGATCTTCACTAGGGGACAAGTTTTCAATAACTGGAAGCTTTGGCTTTATCTTTAAGTTATCTCTAGCCTCATTTATTTTATCAATTAGAGTATCTACATCGCTTTGTTCTTTATGTTCAATATTAGCTAATAGATTTCTAGCTTCTTCTATTGCATTAAAGTATGCTGTTGAACTTTCAATTGTGTAGTCATCTTCTTTTAAAGAATCACTTTCTAAGATTAAGTCTTCTAATACTGCTGTTTCAAGCTGATTTTCTAATTCTAAATCTAAATAAGCAGCTTTTAAATCTAAAATCTTTTGATTTAAATTCTCCTCTTTAATAAACCTATATGCCCTCAATTCTTGGACTTCTGCAAGGGCGTTTTCATAATTATCCCATGATTCGTTAGTATAGGCATCTTCTTCATAATCAGCCTTATTTTCAATTATTATATTGTCAATTAGATTTTCATTATCATCTGTAAGATTCTTAATATATGCGTCAATATTATCCATTACTTCATTAGTTGTAGCCTCTCTATTAGCTACCCTATAATCACTAATGTCTTTTAATAAGTGATATTTACCATTGTATTCTTGAATATATTCATCGTAATCGTTTAGTAGGTCATAATATAAACTATCATTATTTAAGACATCATAATAATCCATGTCATACTCAGCATGGCTACTATGATAAAAGTCAAAGTTTGCTGCCACTACACTAGAAAAAGTTGAAAATACAATAGTAAAGCATAATATTAAGCTAATAAATCTTTTCTTATTCAAAGTCCCACCTCCTATATATCATTAATATCTACGAATTCAAAATAGTATGTTCGTGTAAATACTTCTCCATCTGGTGTAGTTTTACCCTTCATTATAAACTCAACTGGTTCTATACCAATTATTTCTCCCCATTTATTGTTATAGGGACTCATGCCCTCTGGTAACCATGAGTAGGCTAGTTCGATACCTCTATTTATTAATTCTGATTCACCGTATAAGTTCCCATTAGAGTCCCTTATTTCAGCTTCTACTCCACGTGATTCTACAATATATAGATTCTCAGACATTAATACATTGATCATAGCTGTACGTACTCCAACGCCTAGGGCCCCACCAGCGAAACTTTTATCTTTTTGTTCATCGCTCATTCCAATTGTGATAGTGTTATTAAATCTATTATAATAAACTCCTAGTCTTCCAAAATACTCA
>CAZDWP010000248.1:0-3647 GCA_964508985.1 uncultured Herbinix sp.
GGGTGTTTCTAAATAACTATATTTAGAAGCATTCTTTTTTATTGTGCAACTCTTAAGTTATAGCTCAAGAATAATTAAGGTCATAGTAATCAATAATATTACATAAATAGGAAACTGCTTTACAAAAACTTTACACAATCTAAACAGTAGCATGGTGTATAGAGTAAATAAAGTATGATATTTTAGTATTGTACCGAAAAGGAAGAAGAAAAGAAAAAGAAGGAGAAATATAATATGAGAAAAATTTTAAAAGGGACGTCATTATTTGTACTAATGCTTATGCTGGTAGGCGTATTGGTAGCCTGTAGCAGCGATGACAAGAAGGATGATAATAGTAAGACGAATAACAAGGCATCTCAAGAAGCAAACGATAAAACAGATACTAAATTAAGCGGAACATTAACCATGTCAGGTTCCACTTCTATGGAGAAGTTAGCCAATATTGCTATTGAAGCATTTATGATCGAGTACCCTGATGTAGTAGCATCGGCAGAGTTCGTAGGATCAAGTGCAGGCGTAGAGCAGGTTCTTGCAGGAGCAGTCGATATTGGAAATGCTTCTAGAAATCTTAAGGATAGTGAAAAAGAAGCAGGCGCTGTTGAGAACATCGTTGCAATAGACGGAATAGCAGTTATAGTAGATAGTGCAAATACTGTAACAGATTTAACAAAGGATCAACTAGTCTCAGTTTATACTGGAGAAATCACTAATTGGAGTGAGCTTGGTGGAGTAAATCAGCCAATCGTAGTAGTGGGCCGTGAGGCGGGTTCGGGTACCAGAGGAGCATTTGAAGAAATTCTTGATATTGAAGAGAATGTGCTATATTCTAATGAAATTAATAGTACTGGCGGTGTTATGGCAAAAGTAGCATCTACACCTGGAGCAATAGGATATGTATCACTTGATATACTAGATGACACAGTAGTTGCAGTTAAGTTAGAAGGCGTAGAAGCTACAGCGGATAATATTAAGGCAGGTAATTATTTTTTAAGCCGTCCATTCGTAATGGCAACAGTTGGTGAAATCTCCGAGCAGAGTGAAGTTGTAAAGGTATTCTTTGACTTCCTTAAATCAGCCGAAGGCAAGGAATTAATCGAAAACGTTGGATTAATCACTGCAGAATAATATAGGAGTCTATATGAATAATAGGAGCTTTTCTATAATTGGAAACAAAAAAACAAAAAAATCAGTTGAAAAAGTAGCAAGTATTGTATTTACAATATGTGCATTTTTTGGGGTGCTGGCTGTGTTCTTAATTTCTATATATATGATAATCAGCGGTACCCCAGCCATATTTGAGGTTGGATTAAAAGAAATAATATTTGGGACGGTATGGAAACCTAATGTAGCCAACCCATCCTTTGGTATATTATATGTTATATTAACCTCTATTGTAGGAACCCTAATGGCGATTTTAATTGGTGTTCCCATCGGCGTAATGACAGCAGTTTTTTTGGCTGAAACAGCACCAAAGCCGCTAGCTGCAATTGTAAAGCCCGCAGTAGAGCTACTTGCTGGTATACCTTCGGTAATCTATGGATTATTGGGTGTATTGATATTAAATCCATTAATGTATAAATTAGAGTTAGCTGTATTTAAGGATTCGCCGGATCATCAATTTACAGGCGGATCTAATTTGCTATCGGCGGTTATTGTTTTAGCTATAATGATACTACCGACGGTTATTAATATAAGTGAATCAGCCATTAGAGCCGTACAAAAGGATTATAAGCATACGTCCTTGGCATTGGGAGCGACTCATATTCAAACGATTTTTAAGGTGATACTACCCGCGGCAAAATCGGGAATTGTAACAGCAATTGTTCTGGGAGTAGGCCGCGCAATAGGCGAGGCAATGGCTATTAGTCTTGTTGCCGGAAACGGAGCGAACATCCCATTACCATTTAACTCTGTTCGTTTTCTTACAACGGCGGTTGTATCTGAAATGTCATATGCAACAGATACCCATAAAAGAGTATTGTTTACCATAGGATTAATACTATTTATATTTATAGTTGTGATAAACCTAATATTGAACAAGGTGATGAAGGGAGGAAATGATGATGCAAAATAATATCAGCCTTTATCACAAAAAAGCAAGACCAATGGATAAATTGGTTCATACTTTGATATACCTCTGCGCCTCCTTATCAATAATTCTCTTATTGGGAATTGTAGGATATGTTGGATATAGAGGAATATCTTCTATAAGCTGGGATTTTCTAACGACAGTACCGAGTGCAATTAAGCAAACGGTTGGTATCGCAGGTAATATTGTCAATACATTATATATAATTCTTATTACACTTATAATAGCAATACCCTTTGGAGTAGGGTCAGCCATATACTTGAACGAATATGCTAAGCCAGGAAAACTGATAAAATTAATAGAATTTACAACAGAAACATTGGCCGGAATACCATCCATTGTATTTGGTTTATTTGGATACGTGTTTTTCGGAGTTACATTAGGGCTGGGATATTCGATACTTACAGGGTCATTAACCCTAACATTAATTATTCTACCACTTATTACAAGAAATACGCAGGAAGCGCTTAAGACAGTTCCGGATAGCTACAGGAGTGGGGCATTGGGTATTGGTGCAACTAAATGGTATATGATACGTACTATTTTGCTTCCATCAGCCATGCCGGGAATTATTACAGGAATAATATTGTCTATCGGACGTATTGTGGGGGAATCGGCGGCACTGTTATTCACATCAGGAAGCGGATATCTGCTACCTAAGTTTGGTGAATATGGTGAAGGATTATTCAAAAAAATATTACAGCCGGGAGGTACGCTTACCATAGAATTGTATTTAAGTATGGAGAAAGCAAAGTATGATACAGCCTTTGGAGTAGCCTTTGTGCTGCTGATAATTGTATTATCCATTAATTTGTTGACAAAATACTTGTCAAGGAAGCTCAATGTGGATAGAAAAAGCTAAAATGGAGGAAAAATATTTGAAGGATAAGATAAGTACTAAGGATCTTAATTTACACTATGGTACAAACCATGCATTAAAGTCTGTTACCATGAACATCAAGGAAAATGCAATCACTGCATTTATAGGGCCTTCCGGATGTGGAAAATCCACATTTCTTAGAACAATAAATAGGATGAATGATTTGATATCCAATGTAGTGGTAACCGGAGAAGTTATTTTGGATGGAGAGAATATATATGACCCCCGTGTAGATACCACGCTACTTCGTAAGAAAATAGGAATGGTTTTTCAACAGCCAAACCCTTTTCCTATGTCAATATACGATAATGTAGCTTATGGGCCAAGAATTCATGGGATAAAGAGCAAATCAAAATTAGATGAAATAGTAGAAAAAAGCTTAATAGGATCGGCTCTCTTTGATGAAGTAAAGGATAGATTAAAGAAACCAGCATTAGGATTATCGGGAGGACAGCAGCAAAGACTATGTATCGCAAGAGCTTTAGCTGTAGAGCCAGAGGTATTACTAATGGATGAACCTACTTCTGCCCTAGACCCTATTTCCACTCTTAAGATAGAGGAATTGATGACGGAACTGAAGAAAAGCTATACTGTAGCCATAGTTACCCATAATATGCAGCAGGCAGCGAGGATCTCAGATTATACAGCATTTTTCCTTGTTGGAGAGGTTATAGAGTT
>CAZDWP010000249.1:0-1675 GCA_964508985.1 uncultured Herbinix sp.
AAGGCGTAGGTAAAACATATCTTGCATATGATTTTGCCAAGGCTTTTTTTAAGTGCAATTTGTATTTAAATTTTGAGCATGACCCTAATGTCGCTGAGCTATTTCATGGAAAAGATCCTTTTATAGTGTCGAATCTTTTGCTGAAACATTTTAATCTAGATGCTCTAAAAAATGAAACTGATATTATAGAAGAAAGAATTCTAATACTCGATGAAATCAGTAGCTGTCCTGAGGCCTTACAGATGATAACTGCCCTGCAATTTACAGGTGAGTTTCCGAAAATAATAGCAATCTCCAGCCGCCCGCTAAAAAAGGAAGAACTGGAGCTATATTATCATATTCCCATCTATCCTATGCAGTTTGACGAATTCTTAGTAGCCATAGGCAAGGATTGGTATATCGAGACTATAATTACTCATTTTGAAACCAATAAAAAGATACCGGATATAGTACATAAAGAGCTTATTACTCTACATAATCTCTTCATCCAGGTCGGTGGGATGCCGGGTATTGTCAATGAATATCTTAACTTTAATAATATATCAAACATACCTGAGCAACATAGCCTTCTAATGGGAACATATCAGCACTATCAAGGCCTTATAAAGCCTAATGATAGTGACGTATTAAAGATGAATCAGGTACTTAATAGCTTGCCCACTCAGCTTACTAAAAATAATAAAAAGTTTCAATATAAGTTGATTCGTAAGGGTACTACCCACGCCATGTATAAAGACGCAATTCAGTTTTTATCTGATCAGAATTATATTATTCCT
This sequence comes from uncultured Herbinix sp., assembly GCA_964508985.1. Lineage (GTDB taxonomy): Bacteria > Bacillota > Clostridia > Lachnospirales > Lachnospiraceae > Mobilitalea. The sequence goes on from CAZDWP010000249.1 coordinate 777, forward strand.
GCTTATAAAATCGTAACAGAAGAACTTAATTCTGTATATAAAGCTATAGAAGAAGATAAGCTTAATGTTACAGATATAACTAGCTTCAAATTATATCTGTCCGATGTGGGCCTGCTTCATTCACAGCTATATAGCCTTTTACCTGCACCCTTTAATAAAGAAACTAAAAAAGCTTTGCTTGAGAATTATATGGCTGTATCACTTAAATCAAAAGGATATCCAATAATATTCTGGGAATCCGATTCCACGGCAAAGATAGATTTTATACTACTAAAGGACGATGATTTAATTCCTCTAGAATTATTCTGTGATAAGAACACAAGATCTAAAAGTGTCAGTGTGATAAAGCAGAAGATTGATTTCCCTTATTCAATTAAAATATCATCTAAAAATTATGATTTTTCCAATAATGTTAAATATGTTCCGTATTATGCTGTCTTTTGTTTATGATTTTGTAACTATTTTGTAAGAATATTGGAAAAAATATGTTACGAATATTCCAATTAAGCCTTGACTTTCTTATTCTATTCCTATAGAATATAGTAACAACCTTAAATCTACATGTGTAGTTGAATTTACTTATTTCTTCTACATGTATAGTGTTTTATATATTTTCATTTCTACAGGTGTAGTGTACATAATAATATTAAAGGGGTGTAACTTATTGTGGCAACTTCTGATATCAGATTACATGAAGGCGAATTGAATGTCATGGAATTATTATGGTCCAACAAGGTGTTGGCCGCTAAAGACATATCAAAAATCATAAAAGAGTACATCGGGTGGGAAAAGAACACAACCTACACTGTAATTAAAAGACTAATAGATAAAGGTGCAATCAAGAGAGAAGACCCCGGCTTCTTATGCCGTGCTTCAATATCAAAAAGAGCCGTACAAAA
>CAZDWP010000249.1:1775-3641 GCA_964508985.1 uncultured Herbinix sp.
CTCTGTCTTTTTTTGAGTGTTAATCTATATATGTCTTGTAGTTTTTATTTATATATGTTGATTTTACTATAAAATGATTCATATCCTTCACATATAGAGATTGGTGGTATGGTAATGCCTAAACCTTATAAAAATAGTGATGAAATCAAGCGGAAGTTAAGAGAAATCAAGAAACTAGAGATTAAAATACGCTCAGATAGTAGAGAACTTGTATGGAATAAATTCTTTAACCTGAAGGGTTTTTCTAATAAAGATGCCAAATACACTATCGAGGAACTATCATTAATGAATAAAGATGAATTTTCAGATATAATAGAGGAGTATTTTTATCATGTGTATTACTGGTATTATAAAGAAAGAGGTATTGCAGATAATTCATTTTTAGATATTGATATACTTACAGAGCTAGGACTCCCCATGGATTCGAATTATGATGATGTAATTAAGTCCTTTAGGGAACGAGTAAAGACATATCATCCAGATAATGGTGGGGATGTCGGTAAGTTCTTAGATATAATGGAAAGCTTCAATAAATTTAGAGCAGATACATAGGAATCTATCAGCTTTACAAGACAGGGGAAACGTCCCCCTGTCTTACTGAAAGGAAAAATTATATGGAAACCGAAAAAGTTTATACGAACAATGCTACATATCAAAAGTTCGAGGTATTAAAGAGTAACCGAAATAAACGCCATAAATATAGAGAATTTCTTGTAGAAGGTGTTCGAAATATAAATGAAGCTATAAGTAAAGGCTGGAACATCAAGTCCTTTCTTTATTCTGGCGAAAAGAATTTGTCAGATTGGGCAAGAAATGTTATAGACACCACCCCTACAGAAAAAAACTATGAGCTTACAGATATATTTATGAGGAATCTTAGTGGAAAAGAGGATACCTCAGAAATTATGGCTATTATAGCTATGAGGGATGATAATTTTGAGGCTCTTAAGCTCTCTGATAATCCTATGGTTGCGTTATTTGATAGGCCTTCGAATAAAGGGCAATCTAGGTACCGTTATTCGTTCCTGTGATGCCCTTGGAGTCGAATATCTCATATTAACCGGACATGCGGTGGATTTATATGATCCTGAGGTCGTAGTGTCTTCTATGGGCTCATTTTTCAATATGAAGGTTATTAGAGCACCTGAAAATAAGATGGTAGTCGACTTTATTGATAGCATGAAGAAACGCTATCCGACATTTAAAGCAATCGGAACCACTGCTCACAAGGAGCATGCCATATATGATCTGGATTTATCTGGACCTGTTCTGTTTATGATTGGAAATGAGACAGATGGCTTGAGTAATACATTTGCGGATTGCAGTGATGTTCTTGCAACAATTCCTATGGCAGAATCTTCTTATGCGACATCATTTAATGTTGGTTGTGCTGCAACTGTGATGTTCTATGAGGCAAAAAGACAAAGATATCTTTATTTTGGAGAATAGTAATGGAATATAAAATATCAAATGATGAATGCCTTATCATCAGTGTGTGGGAGTGAAACCATCATTTGTGTCTGTATGGATAAAAAGCAAAAAATACAAACTGACATCTATCAAAGATTTGAAAGACAGCTAGTAGGTAAGAGGAAATTTCCGGCGGCTGGGTATGTGCCTCTGGCTCTTAAATCTAGTAACAGGCATTTCCAGATGGCTGCTGTTTTTGCAGTTGGAGGATGGTCTGCTGGCCTAAGAATATAAGGAGTTGCCATTTCCCAGGCATGTTGTCCGCACCTTTCAGCATATCCACCTCATTTAGCGGTTTCTTATAGCCAGTCACCTTATGAGGACGAAGGAAGTTGTAGTAGTAGTCGTTTTTCTTATAGCCTTCCAAATCATCCTTGGGGACCTTAGCTTTATTGT
>CAZDWP010000250.1:0-3636 GCA_964508985.1 uncultured Herbinix sp.
TAAGTATATTATTTCCTTAATCGCCATTTATAACATTACAAGTATACCTTGAATGGATTTTATTTTCAACTATAAATTCATTTACATAAAAAGTATAGCCAATAAACCTAAATAACAAAATTTGTTTGCATCTTTTTACCAAAATTGGTAGAATAAACATATCATTGCTATAATTAAAATTATATTTATTATACAGTCGGAGGCTTATGAATGTCTATTAAGAAATCTCTGCGTACTATATTGATAATATCATCAATAATTCCTGTTGTGATTATATCCATAATAGCACATAGCTTATTATCCTACAGACTACTTGATGTACAAAAGGAGAACTTGATAAAGGCCGCAGAGCTTAATCGTTCAGGTCTTGAAGCTATGATTGAAACCCATAAAACCGAGATAAACATGCTATCCTATGATAGAGACGTATTAGGTCTATTAAATGAATATAATTCTGAAGATTCTACTCTGATTAATTCAGTTAATCAGCTTTTATATAATCATAAAAATTCTAATCCATATTGCAAAGCTCTTGCCTTATATAATAAAGATAGGTTCGCAATATCCGACTCCTATACGAACAATCTCCAAAGTGACAGTAATTTTAATTTGACTCTATCATATCTTTATGCCACAAAAAAGCCAGCGGTAGGAGTCAGTGGGATTCTTGATGACTCAATAGAAATAGGCTTACCTATTCTTGATGCAGACAATAGCAATCCCCCTCTGGGTTATATAGTAAGCACATTTCATCTGGCTTATTTTGATAATTATCTTGATGCCTTAACCTTTGGGGATACAGGTTATGCTGTATTACTAGATCGCAACGGTGATATACTGTATCATCCTGATGTATCTCTTATGGGGTCTCAAGTTACATCCGCGAAGCTTAGTAGCCTTGTTGAAGAATATAATATGGGTCAGATATATTCCAGCGGATCCTTTGAGCTCTTCTATAATGGGACTAATCAGATATATGGATATAGCATTATTCCAGAACTTGATTGGGTTTTGCTAGTAAAGCAGGATATATCCGAGGTTCAGGCTATGACCAGTCTTATACTTACATTGCTTATATTTATCTGTGCAGTAATATTAATTGTCATAGTAATATTTGCCCATTACCTATCCAAGAGATACACCGAACCCATTATTGAACTAAGGGACGCCATGCGAGCAGTTTCCGATGGAGATCTTGCGGTACAATCCAATATAAGAAGCAAAAATGAACTGGGTGAATTATCAAAGAATTTCAATAAAATGCTTCACATTATCAAAACAAATTATGAGGATTTAGAATCCATGCATGAGGAGCTTCTCTCTAATGAAGAGCAGCTTAGAAGCAATTATGATCACATAGAGTATCTTGCATATCATGATACATTGACAAGCCTTCCTAATAAACTTGCTTTCCTCGATTATGTCAATACAGCGCTTATATCCTCTCCAGGCTCTAACAAATCCCATGCCGTATATTTTGTTGACTTAGATAACTTTAAGACTGTTAACGACACCCTTGGGCACGAGTATGGTGACTCTCTTCTTATACACACTGCAAAGATATTGACTTCTATCGGTGAAAACGATATGTTAGCTCGCGCAGGAGGAGATGAATTTCTTATCTTCAAAGAGAACATAGAATCTAAAGACAAGGCTATCGATTGTGCCTCAAGTATAATAGCACGTTTTAAAGACCCTATAGAGCTTAACGGTGAGTTTATTTATTTAACTATGAGTATCGGTATTGCCATATATCCTGATAATGGTCTATCTCCTAACGCACTAATCAAGAATGCTGACATTGCGATGTATAAATCCAAAGATACCGGCAAGAACAAATATACTCTGTTTGATTCGAGAATGGAGGAAGAATTAAGTAGAAATACTAATATTCTTGATATACTTCGGGGTGCTATAGAGAAGAATGATATTTATCTTCAATACCAGCCACAATATGATCTTGCTACAAATTCTATTATAGGATTCGAGGCGTTAATGAGAATTCGTAGTGATCAATTAGGCTTTTTATCTCCCACAGAATTCATTCCTGTTGCTGAGGAAAGTGGTCTCATTATGGAGTTAAGTGCTTGGCTGATTAGAGAATCATGTATATATAATAAAAAGCTTATTGATCAAGGGATTACTCCAAGATATGTATCGGTTAATATTTCTTCAGTTCAGATTAATCGACCAGGCTTTATAGATTTCCTATCAGATATCTTGAATGAAACAGGGCTCCCTCCGGAATATCTTGTACTGGAAATAACAGAAAGCACTCTAGTGTCTTCAATCATGGACGCGACAGAACTGTTACATAACCTTCAGAAACTGGGTGTCAACATCTCATTGGATGACTTCGGTACCGGTTACTCATCACTCAATTACCTGACGAGAATGCCTATAAACACTCTAAAGATTGACAAGTCCTTCATAGATAATATATGCACGAGTGAAAAAGATGCCCGTATTGCAGAAGCTATAATATCATTGGCTCATAACCTACAGATAAAAGTAGTCGCAGAAGGTGTTGAAGCTTTGGATCAACTTGAATTATTAAAAGAAAAGAAATGCGATATTGTACAGGGCTTTGTATATTCACACCCTCTTCATCCCGAGGAGCTGGAGGACCTTATAAAGCACAAATGATATTTGTGATATATATGTAAAAGACTGTTGAATAAAATATAAGGGCATATCTATATTCGCTACGCACAGAGTGCGTAGGAATATTGATATGCCCTATTTAGGTAACAGCCTCTATCAATTATTTTGCAGCGCCTGAACTACCTAATACATTAACAATCTTATGTTTAACCAAAGTCTTAATATTTTCTCTACCCTTTGTTAGATATTGTCTGGGATCAAAATGGCTAGGATTATTTGCAAGATGTTCTCTTACACCGGCGGTAAACGCAAGTCTTAAATCAGAGTCGATATTAATCTTACATACTGCCATGCCTGCTGCCTTTCTAAGCATTTCTTCAGGAATACCGATTGCATCATCCATCTTACCACCATTTGCAGCAATAATTTTAACATATTCCTGTGATACTGATGAAGCACCATGTAAAACGATCGGGAAATTAGGAAGTCTTTTTTCAACCTCCTCTAAAATATCAAAACGAAGCAAAGGTTTCTGACCGGGTTTGAATTTGAAAGCTCCATGGCTCGTACCAATAGCAATTGCAAGTGAATCAACACCAGTACGGGATACAAATTCTTCTACTTCTTCAGGCTTAGTATATGAAGCATCCTCAGCACTAACATTTACGTCATCCTCTATACCTGCTAGCTTACCAAGCTCACCTTCTACAGTAACGCCTCTCTCGTGAGCATATTCAACAACCTTCTTGGTTAATATGATATTATCTTCAAAGCTATGCTTCGAACCGTCTATCATAACTGAGCTAAATCCTCCATCTATACAAGCTTTGCATATTTCAAAATCATCACCATGATCTAAATGGAGAGCTATGGGAAGATCTGCTTCTAGTAAAGCAGCCTCTACTAACTTTACAAGATAATTATGTCTAGCATACTTTCTAGCTCCTGCAGAAACCTGAAGAATTATAGGTGACTTTTCTTCCTGTGCAGCCTCTGTTATACCTTGAATAATTTCCATGTTATTAACATTGA
>CAZDWP010000251.1:0-3625 GCA_964508985.1 uncultured Herbinix sp.
GAAAACATAAGGGAGTCCTTATATACATTGGTAGGTAATGTAACAAGGATGCTGGATTATTATAAATCAAGCCACAAGCAGATTGATATTAATACGATATATCTTACAGGAGCTTTAGTGGATATTAAAGGTGCAGAGACATTCTTTGGCTCTGCTATTGGTCTGCATCACAAGATTATGTATAAGCTTAATTCTGTAAAGGCTAGTAAGAAGGCACCATCCTTTAGGTCAAATCCCAGTAAATTTCTCACCTTAATTGGTGCGGTTATAAAACCTGTGGATTTTATACCATATGAGTTCCTACTAAAGAAGCAAAGAAGAAGCATGGTTATAGCCACCACCTTCTTAACCTTAATATGTCTACTGGGTTCTATAGGTACGGTATATGTTTCATATACCGATTATCAAATAGCAAAAAAAGAACTAGATGATATATCAGCTGAGTATGATGCTATGCCACCCCTAAGCGGAGTCCAAGATGATTATGATAAGGCTGTAGCTGAGCTTAATGATCTTAAGATACTTAAAGATCAGACCTACAGTAACAATGATAGAATTAAGGATGTTATTGAGGAGCTGGAGAGGAAACTCCCCAGTGGTACGGTTACTCATACCATGAATTTTACAGAGGGGAAAGTCATAATGAATGTAACTGCCAATGATGATGAGGCAGGCTCAAATGAATTATTAGCAAAGATATTAAAGCAGCTTAAGGGTATCGATTATTTTAAGGAAAATGTTGATATATCAGGAATTAAGATAGTAGACGACAATGGAATGTCTAAGGTTAATTTTACTATTACATGTACCTATGTGGATTAAGCTAATCTAAGGCGATGTATGGAGAATGTTAGACTAATGAAGAGTATAAAAAGAGTTCAGGCCATGGGGGAAATATGAAAAAAATAAAAGGAAAACATATTAAATTTATAATAAGCCTAATAAGTGTAGGTGTTTTTGTTTATTCCTACTTTGTAATATATAACAGTTATGTTGACAGAACCTCGGATGCATACCAGGAGGTTGAAAGCATAAAGGTTAAGATGCTAGAAAGAGAAAAGAATCTAGCCCAGGAGGAAGAGATACAAGTAGCCTTAGAAGAAGTAAACACACAAAAGAATGAGATTCTTGACAGTTATCCAGTATATATAGCTAAAGAGGACAATTTTATGTTTACTGAAAGGCTACTGGATAACCTACATATTAGCATATCATCGCTGAACATTTCTGATAATAAAGAGTTTTATAAAACCATACTGCCTGCTGTATCTAGTAACTTAGATAAGGAGAATACTGAGGCTTCGACTGATATTGTAGATGAAGATAAATCTGCGGAAGTTTCCGAGATTATCACTATGAATGGCATAGTAAATACCATTAGCATGAATTTCCTAACAAGCTATAAAGGCTTTAAAGAGCTATCAGAGTATATCAAGAACTATCCTGAACCCACTGTTATTGATAATGTATCAGTCAGCTATGATAGCTCAACAGGTGCATTAGCAGGAAATCTTACTATCAAAAGATTTGCATTAACAGGCACAGGTAAGGAATACAAGAGTATTCATATTGATGGCATTAATATTGGTACAGATAATCTCTTTGGCACAAACGGAGTCAGTGGACAGGATAATGTTGATATCAATGATTCTGAGGATAATTAGGTATAGGAGGTCATATTATTCCCCGGAGAGGAAATAGAATGAAACGATTTAATATCAAAAAAGTAGGAAAGAGATTAAACAACAGAGGCTTTTCTCTGGTGGAATTATTAATCAGTATTGCAATACTTGTAATTATCATGCTTCCATTAATGAATAATTTCATACAGTCAATGAAGATGAATAAGAGGGCAGAAAAGTATCAGGTTCAAAGTACTCTAGCTGCCAGTATCATGGAAGGGATAAAGGCCTCCACGACGAGGGAAATTATCGATGCCTTTAATAACCCTAAGGAAGACTTCGATATTATTCCAAACTCCTTAGTTGATATTACGAGACTTGAGCTTTTGGCTACCGATGTATATGAGGAATCAAATTCCGACAAGGAGCAGACAACCTGCTATTTTGCAATCCATGGGGTTGTAGAAGGTGGTTCTGCTTATGATGCTTTTATAGAGCTTGATGGCTCAGCTTATAAAGCCGAGACTGATGGGCTTAACAATTATCCCATGCCTGAAATTATTAATCTGGATGCACAGGCAAATGGACTATTATTTTCTGACGGTCATTCTATATACAATCCATCCTTATCAGATTCTGATCAGTTGGCTTTGGATGCCTTTACGCTGCAGGGCCAAGCCTATGCAGAGGCTAGTTATTACCTGTCGCCCGAATTCTTACAGTATATAGATAATATGACTATATGGGAAAATGAACGTGAAGAAGCTAATATGAAGGGAGAACCAATACCACCGAAGGATTTTAGCGAACCCACACTTACTGATTTGGGTCTTGATGTATACACAAAACCAAATGAAATAAAGAAATATGTTACTAAGAATATAAGGATAACTGTTAATGATAATAACATTTCCTATGAAATTGAATACCTTTGTGACTGGTGGGCTCCGATTATAATAACACACAGTATTGATCAGGTAGACTATGCAAGCGCAGTAGAGAATGTCTATTTATTTTATAATCAATCAGTATTCCAGGAAGCTCACAACTTTGGTGACGGCTTTTATGCAGATAATATATATATATCCAATGATGATATTGCAAATAAGATAAATTTCTTTGTTGCAGAGCAGAATAGCAGTACGTATAATGTCCGTATCTATCGCCCAGATGATGATTCTATAGCTGTATTTACTGATGCTTCTAGCTATGAGGCTTATGCCGGAAGCACTGAGGATACCAATGTGAATTCAAATATAATAAAAACTTATGAGCTTAATCGAATCTTTGATATAACGATAAAAATATGTAAACAAGAAACAGATCCGTCAAACCGTTATAAAGAAGTATATTATACCTTAAAATCTACTAAGGAAAGATAATAAGAAAGGATGAGTAAGCATGAGAAAAAGCAAACTAAATAATCAGGGTTCAACATTGCTTACCATTATTATAATCCTTGCCTTTATAGGAATATTAGGTTCAATGATGCTTTCAGTTACCTTGACTAATTTGCGAATGAAGATTATTGAAAGGAAGTCAAAGGAGAACTTTTATACCTGTGAGATCACACTGGACGAAATAACAACGGGCCTCCATGAGCTAACAGTCAAAAGGATAAGAGAACTATATGAGGATGAGGTGCTTAAAAATATCACCTCTTACATTAGCTTAACAGAAGAAGAGCTTAACAATAAGCTTAAGGAGATGGTTGTTCTTTCGCTAATAGATGAGCTGGGTAATACCAGTACATTTGATGAAATGGATTTACTTAACGGTATTTTAGTGGAGGCTGAGAATAATCAGATATTTGATGATTATCTGAGGCCTATACCTGATGATGTAATAAGAAGTATAGGAATCGGAAAAATTAACATAGAGTCAAAGACAGACATGATAGGCATGAAATCACCGATTGGTATAATAGTCAGTGAAGTAGATGTGAAAATGGTTGTTAATGACTTCGAAAGCAGGATTCGGACCGATATAGTATTAGAGCTTAG
>CAZDWP010000252.1:0-3624 GCA_964508985.1 uncultured Herbinix sp.
ACTCTGTTGTTATGGAGGACAGCACACAAATCACCTCCAATAATCAAAGAAATGCCGTTGTTCATAAGCTAATTCAATTTATTGAGTATAACCAAGATACTCTTGACAATCCTTTTTATATTATTAATATAGGTAATGAGGAATTTGAATTTACCGTATCCGGTACGGCACTTACACGCTTTAAGAGAAATGTATACGCATATGCTCTTGAAGATAATCAGCTAACAGAGGAGCAAATGAATGCCACCGCTAAGGAGGTTTATGATTTTCTAAAGAATGGCACCAGTATATATCCAATGTTCGGTATTTCAGACGAATATACCGTAGATGAAACCTTAAAGATTATGAGTGTACGCTATGCATTGTTCAATAATTATCCTAAATTCATGCAGATAACTGTTGCTTCTCAGATTTCAGAGGGTACAGTTGCTATGATAATGGAGAATATTGCAGACCTTCCCGGTGTTGAGATAAAGCAACAAACAAAAAGAATCTATCATGACAGTATATATTTTGCACATATACTTGGTTATACTGGTCTGATTAATGCAGAAGAGCTGGAGAAGCTTAATATGGATAGAGCTAACGAATACTATAACTCTTCTGACATTATAGGTAAAACAGGACTTGAAAAGGAATTTGAGTCATATCTTGGCGGAATAAAAGGCAGTGAGGTTGTTGCCGTAAATGACAACAATAGAGTAGTTGAGATTGCCAGTAGAAATGAACCTGTTGCAGGAAATGATATTTATCTTACCATCGATGGGAATCTTCAAAAGCAAGCATATCATATACTCGAAAAGAGAATTGCAGGTATTTTTTTGGAGCACTTAAGACCGAATCTTGATTATGGTACAAAGGGAGAAAGTGCTAGTAAAATATACACTCCTATATATGAGGTGTATTATGCATTATTTGATAACAATATTATTAATATAGATAGATTATCCGCTAATGATGCTGAAAGCATCGAAAAACAAGTTTACACAAAATTCGTAGATGCTAAAGCCGAGGTATCATCACAACTTGAAAAACTGCTTGAACCTAAGAATGAAATTACCAATAATAAAGCTGAAGATATGGAAGAGTACCTTGACTATATCTTTAAGGTACTTACCCAACAAGATATTATACTAATTGATGATATTGACAAAGATGATGCCACCCTTCGTTCGTATCAAAACGATAAAATATCTTTAAGCAAATTTCTTCAATATACATTAGCTAATAATTATGTGAATCTTTCAAAGCTGGGTGTCACTACTTACTTTAATTCTGAGGAATTATATCAGAAGTTATTAGAATACACATGGGATATTTTGAATGAGGATAGCACTTTTAATAAAAAGATATATCGCTATTTGGTGTTTTCGTATAAATTGTCAGGAACTGAAATTAGTCTTTTATTATTTGCTCAAGGTGTGCTAGAATATAATGAAGAGGATATAAGTAAACTAGAGTCTGGCTCCATATCTGCTTACAACTTTATGGAAGCTAAGATGCGGTCACTTGAGATCACACCAGCAATGCTGGCATTAGAGCCCTGTAGTGGCTCAATAGTAATAAACGACGTAAATAACGGTGATGTACTTGCAATGGTCACCTATCCAAGTTATGATAATAATAAGCTAGCAAATAAGATAGATGCTGATTTCTATAATTGGCTTTATTCAGATAATACGGATCCTTGGATGAATCGCCCGACTACACAGCTGACAGCACCTGGTTCTACATTTAAAATGGTAACTGCAGTCGCAGGTCTTGAGGAAGGTGTAGTGGATCCTTATGAAAAGATTCTTGACCTAGGTATATTCGAGAAGATTTCCCTTCCGGCAAAATGTCATATTTATCCCCGTTCTCACGGTGCAGTCGATATGGCTAATGCCTTAAAGGTGTCTTGTAACTATTTTTTCTATGAAACAAGCTATCGCTTGGGTATTGATAATAAAGGTGAGTTTAATGAGAGGCAGGGCTTAAGCCAAATCAAAAAATATGCATCACTTTTTGGTCTCGATACCTTATCCGGAGTTGAAATCGGGGAGGCTATGCCTAATGTATCTGATAAGGACACCGTCCGTTCCTCAATAGGACAAGGAACCAACCTGTATACACCTATTCAATTATCAAGATATGTTACTACCATTGCTAATCATGGAACTAATTATAATCTTACTTTATTAGACCGTATAATCAGCAAGGATGGTAGCATTGTTCTAATGAATGAACCTGAGATATATAAGGAGCTAAAAGATATTAAAAGCTCTACATGGGACACTGTTCGTAAAGGTATGTATATGGTTGCCAATGAGCAAAGAGGCTCTGTATACGAGCTCTACGGCGATTTAGGAGTAACTGTTGCAGCAAAGACAGGTACCTCCCAGATTAGTCTCAGTAAACCGAACAATGCATTATTTATATCATTTGCCCCATATGAAAAACCAGAAATCTCTGTAACTGTAGTAATACCTAACGGACATACCTCAGGAAATGCAGCGGAGACTGCCAGAGATATCTATCAACTGTATTTCAATTTGGGTAACAATGAAGAATTAGTATCTAATGAAGCAATGCTTCCTGAAAATGATATTGCTGCATTTTCTGATTAATAATAACAACAATACAACATTAGGAGATAGCGATGAAGTCTGTTAATAATTCAGTTATAATTAAAGGAAATAAATATGGTATAATTGTTGTTCTGAACCCTGACATCGCTTTTGATGAGCTAAAAGAACTGATTACTGAAAAATTCAAGGAATCCAGTAAGTTTTTTGAGAAAGCTAAAATGGCAATTAGTTTTGAAGGAAGAACCCTGTCTAATGAAGAGCAAAAGGATATCCTGGACATAATTGGTAATAACACCGATATGCAAATAGTCTGTGTTATAGATAATGATCCTAAACAGGAAGAAATCTTTCAGAAAACACTTGAACAAAAGCTTATGGAACTTGAAAATAATTCCGGACAATTCTATAAGGGAATTTTACGCTCTGGTGCTTCTATAGAGTTTGAGAACAGTGTAGTCATTATCGGTGATGTTAATAACGGAGCAAGAGTGGTGTCGAAAGGAAATATCGTTGTATTGGGGTCTTTAAAGGGAAATGCCTTTGCAGGAGCCACAGGTAACACCAATGCATTTGTTGTTGCCCTGGATATGAGACCTACTCAGATAAGAATTGCCGATGTCATTGCCAGATCTCCGGACAAGCCTGTAAAGGATGCCGCTAAAGAAACAAAGATAGCATTCTTAGAGGATGGTAATATATATATTGAGCCACTCAATAAAAATGTACTTAATGATATAAGGCTATAAAACACTTGAATATATACAAGTAGCGTATTTTGTTAATCTGCTTGTTATTAGATAAAGAGTAATACAGGAGGCACAGCCTCAAAATGGACTGGAGGATAAGATATGGGAGAAGTAATAGTTGTTACATCGGGAAAAGGTGGAGTTGGTAAGACGACCACCACCGCCAATGTTGGCACCGGGCTAGCAATGCTTGAAAAAAAAGTTGTATTGATTGATACTGATATAGGGCTTCGAAATCTCGACGTTGTTATGGGTCTTGAGAATCGAATAGTCTATAATCTAGTGGATGTCATTGAAGGAAATTGCAGAAT
>CAZDWP010000253.1:0-3612 GCA_964508985.1 uncultured Herbinix sp.
CGCTATATCTACAAAGATCGAAGCATATGTAAACAAAAATACTAATCCTCTTGAAACGAAACCCAATCCAAAGTATCCATCCTGAAATGGATTAACGTTAGGCATTCTACCACTAGTAAAAATACTAATAAATGATGTAAAAAAATCAAATACTAAATGAATTAGTATAAAATAAGTGGCAAATATGTATGAATGCTTAACTGCATTCTTTACCTTATCATCAAACTGTAATGAGAATACAAGTAATGCGAACAAAACTGCTATAAGTAATGTGGATGTCAGGCTTTTTGTTAAGGAATAGCCGATTAAGTAAGCCAAAATGTTAAGGATAATAACAGGTATACCAAAATTCTTCTTCTCGTAAAATTTCTCCATCAATATTACACCCCTTCTATATAATAATCTTAATAATAATCTTAATAATAATCTTAAATTAACATTACCATAATACGGCATTTACGTCAATGAATCTATATCCCAAAGTATTTCCTGCCAATGGCTAAATCCTCTTCCATCTTAAGCTTTAATTCTTCCAAATTATCAAATTTCAACTCAGGCCTATTAAAGGTAAGAAGCTCAACATCTATCTCCCGACCATACAAGTCTCCGTCAAAATCATATATATAGGTCTCGACACCCTTAAACTTCTCAGCACCAACCGTAGGCTTATATCCTATATTGGTCATACCTGGATATGATATCCCATCAATAATAGTTCTTGAGGCATATACACCACAGGGAGGCAAAAGCTTATAAGCAGTGGGTGTAAGATTCGTGGTAGGCATCCCTAAGGTCCTACCTATCTTTCTGCCGTGCAGAACCTTGCCATGAATATAGTAGGGTAGCCCAAGCATTTCATTAACATCTTCCATGTTACCCGAAGCCAGCTCTTCTCTTATGGTTGAACTACTTATAACTGTATCCTTCCAGCGTTTCTTCTCAAAGGCAATGACCTTATAACCATAGACAGATTCCATAGCTTTAAGCATGTCCACATCGCCTCTGCGGTTTTTGCCAAACCTAAAATCATTACCCACCACAATCACTTTGACATCAAGCTTATTCACCAGAATATCTTTAATAAAATCCTCCGGTTGAATATTCTTAGTATCATTGGTAAATGGATAGGAAATCAATACATCCATCCCAAGAGTCTCTAGCCTTGCCCTTTTCTCTTCCTCTGTAAATATAAGCTTGATCTCATTATCAGAGAGCAGATTATAGGGATGATATAAAAATGTAAACATAACAGACGTATAGCCTTGCCCCTTAAGTGACAAGACCTCATCAATCAGCAATCTATGACCCCTATGAAGACCATCGAATTTACCCAAAGTTACTGCTGTATTTTTCAATTTGAAATCTGTATCTTCTGAAATATATTTCATCTATTCCTCCGGTAATAATTATGAAAACATCTTTTCAGTATGAAATATTCTATCTGTCTTATCGAAACGATAAATGCCAATAAAAACACCATTCGAATCATAGACCCGAACAGATATATTTGAATTAAATTGTTCATTTTCTCTTAAATTGCATTCATTAATAAATTCCTGTTGATTATCTAAATGATTCTCTCTAAAGGTATTACCATTATTAATCAGCTTGCTGTACTGTTCCTTCACGATTACACTCGGATATGATAAGAACATATCGTCAATCTTAGTAATATAATCACCGATTGTCTCTTTCGTTACATGCTCTTCCACCTGACTAAGCTTCAAAGAATCCTTAATATAAAAGCCTCCAACCTTGGTTCGAATAAGGCTCTTCATAGCCCCACCGCATCCTAGAATTTCGCCTATATCGTAAAGAAGAGTCCGAATATAAGTACCCTTACCACAATCGATGCGAAGTCTAACCTCATTTTCTATAGAGTCGTATCCAAGAATCTGTATGTTGTGAATATCTATCCACCGGGGCTTTCTTTCAATCTCTTTGCCTTGTCTTGCAAGCTCATATAATTTCTTTCCATTTACTTTTAATGCAGAATACATGGGTGGAATCTGATTATACCCCCCTATAAAACCCTCTGCAGCCTCTTTTATATGATCCAAGCTTACATTTACTGAAGTAGTTCTAAGAATCTTCCCCGTCATATCCTGCGTATCGGTAACTACACCAAGCTTAAGGATAGCCTCATAGGTCTTATCCT
This sequence comes from uncultured Herbinix sp., assembly GCA_964508985.1. Taxonomy (GTDB): domain Bacteria; phylum Bacillota; class Clostridia; order Lachnospirales; family Lachnospiraceae; genus Mobilitalea. The sequence continues at coordinate 2,159 of CAZDWP010000253.1, forward strand.
TTACAACAATTAAGTCAACTACCTTAGTGGCCTTACCAATACATACAGGCAGCACACCCTCGGCATCCGGGTCCAAAGTTCCCGTGTGACCAATTTTCTTTATTCTTAATATACCCCTCATTTTAGCAACAACATCATGAGAGGTATATCCTTTTTCCTTATATATATTTATAATTCCATTTATCAATACTATCAGTCCACCTAATTTTTAAGCTGTGCCTCAATATGAGGAATGATACTGGCTACGACATCTTTAACAGTGCCCTTAATATTGCAGCCTGCCGCCTTCACATGTCCGCCACCGCCATAGGACCTGGCAATCTCACTTACATTCACAATGCCATTAGACCTCAGACTAATCTTGTTATCACCGTCTTCAGTCTCATATATGAATAAAGCCACTTCCGCACCCTTAGCCGTACGAAGCTGATCAATAATTCCATCCAGATCAGTATGAGCCACCCCATAAAGCTTCATGATATCAAGGCTTACATTGGATGCAATTAATTTACCATCCATATATAGTACGCTTTCCATAAGAGCCCGTCCCATAACCTGCATCTGAGCATAAGTCTTCTGGGTAAATGTCTCATCTATTAGCTTGGTAAAATTAATACCTTTTCTGATTAAGGATGCAGCTATCTCCATCGTCTTACCAGAGGTACTAGAATGCCTAAATATACCGGTATCATGAACAATACCAATATAGAGGCTCTTAGCAATTTCCTTGGTTATCCTGGTGTCAACAAGCAAGTCATATAAAACCTCACAAGTGGAGGAAGCATCAGGAACCACATGATTAACATCAGCGAAATTATCATTCGTAATATGATGATCGATACAAATTGTTCTTTTCGCGGTGCTAAAATACCTTATGGAATTCCCGATTCTGTCCAGACTGCTACAATCTACGGTTATAAATACATCATAGGTATCATCATAATCAAATGAATGCCTGATCATATCTGTTCCTGAAAGTATATTAAATTCCTCTCCAAAGGTCTCAAGATATATATCAACTTGCCCAATATTCAGTTCCTCCTTGCACCCTATAAGGTATTGATATAGCGCACTGCAGGATCCGATGCAATCACCGTCTGGTCTTATATGGCCAGTAATTGCAACCTTCTTAGCACCTGTCAATTCTTGTTCCAGTATATCCAAATTAAAAATGCTCATAGCATATGTCCTTTCAAATCAGGTTATTCATTATCTCTTGTACAATCCTCATCATACTATTCAACATCAACATCAACTTCGTCATCGACTTCATCGGAGTTTCTTGATGATTGTGAGTTAACCTCATCTATTAATTTGGACATATTCACACCATATTCGATGGAACTATCCATAATAAATGTTAGCTCAGGTGTATTTCTTAGATTCAATCTTCTTGCTAATTGACTGCGCATATAGGAAGACGCACTTCTTAATCCTTGGTAAGTCTCATTCCT
>CAZDWP010000254.1:0-3609 GCA_964508985.1 uncultured Herbinix sp.
TAAGTATATTATTTCCTTAATCGCCATTTATAACATTACAAGTATACCTTGAATGCATTTTATTTTCAACCATAAATTCATTTACATAAAAAGTATAAGCTCCAAACCCAAATGACAGAAATTGTTTGCATTTTTTTGCCAGTATTGGTAGAATAAATATGTCATAGCTATAATCAGAAATATACATATAACACAGTCGGAGGCTTGTAAATGTCTATTAAGAAATCTCTGCGTACCATATTGATAATATCATCAATAATTCCTGTTGTGATTATATCCATAATAGCACAGAGCTTATTATCCTACAGACTACTTGATGTACAAAAGGAAAACTTGACAAAGGCCACAGAGCTTAACCGTTCAGGTCTTGAGGCTATGATTGAGACCCATAAAACCGAAATTAACATGCTATCCCATGATAATAACGTACTAGGTCTATTAAATGAATACAATTCTGAAGATTCTACTCTGGTTAATTCAGTTAATCAGCTTTTATATGATCATAAAAATGCTAGTCCCTATTGCATTACTCTTACCTTATATGATAAAGATAGGATTGCAATTGCAGACTCTAATACGGATAATATCCAAAATGATGGGAACTTAAATTTGACCCTGTCATACCTTTATGCTACAAAAAAACCAGCTGTAGGAGTCAGTGGAATTCTTAATGACTCAATAGAAATAGGCTTTCCTATTCTTGATGCAGACAATAGTAATCCACCCGTTGGCTATATAGTTAGCACATTACATTTGACTTATTTTGATAATTATCTTGATGCCTTAACCTTTGGGGAGACAGGTTATGCTGTACTAATAAATCGCAATGGGGATATTCTTTATCATCCTGATGGGTCTCTTATGGGGTCTCAAATCACATCAGCAAAGCTTAGAGATATTGTAGGGGAATATAATAAAGGTCAGATACTTTCCAGCGGATCCTTTGAACTCTACTATAATGGGACTAATCAGATATATGGATATAGCATCCTTCCAGAACTTGATTGGGCTTTATTAGTAAAGCAGGATATATCTGAGGTTCGCTCTATGACCAGTCTTATACTGACATTAATTATATTTATCTGTGCTATAGTTTTAGTCGTTATAATAATTTTTGCCCATTATCTATCGAAGAGATACACTGAACCTATTATCGAACTAAGGGATGCCATGCGAGCAGTTTCCGATGGAGATTTTTCGATACAAACCAATATAAGAAGCAAAAATGAACTGGGTGAATTATCAAAAAATTTCAATAAAATGCTTCACATTATCAAAACAAATTATGAGGATTTGGAGTCCATGCATGAGGAGCTTCTCTCTAACGAAGAGCAGCTTAGAAGCAATTATGATCACATAGAGTATCTTGCATATCATGATACATTAACAAGCCTTCCTAACAAACTTGCTTTCCTTGATTATGTCAATACAGCGCTTATATCCTCTCCAGGCTCCAGCAAATCCCATGCCGTTTATTTTGTTGACTTAGATAATTTTAAGACTGTTAACGATACTCTGGGTCATGAGTATGGTGATTCTCTTCTTATACATACTGCAAAGATATTGACTTCCATCGTCGAAAATGGAATGTTAGCCCGAGCAGGTGGAGATGAATTTCTTCTCTTTAAAGAGAACATAGAATCTAAAGATAAGGCTATCGATTGTGCTTCAAGTATAATAGAACGCTTTAAGTATCCTCTAGAACTTAACGGTGAGTCCATTTATTTAACTATGAGTATTGGTATTGCAATATATCCTGATAACGGTCTATCTCCAAATGCCCTAATTAAGAATGCTGACATAGCCATGTATAAATCTAAGGACACTGGCAAAAACAAATATACTTTGTTTGATTCGAAAATGGAGGAAGAATTAAGTCGAAACACTAATATTGTTGATGTTCTACGAGGTGCAATAGAGAACAATGATATTTATCTTCAGTACCAGCCGCAATATAATCTGGCTACAAATGCTATTATTGGTTTTGAGGCTCTAATGAGAATTCGTAGTGATCATCTGGGATTTATCTCTCCAGTAGAATTTATTCCTGTTGCTGAGGAAAGCGGTCTCATCATAGAATTAAGTGCTTGGCTGATTAGAGAAGCATGCATATTTAATAAGAGGCTTATAGATCAAGGGACTATACCAAGGTGTGTCTCTGTTAATATTTCTTCAGTTCAGATTAATCGACCAGGCCTTATCGATTTCTTATCAGATGTTTTGGAGGAAACAGGACTCCCACCAGAGTATCTTGTACTGGAAATAACAGAAAGCACTCTAGTCTCTTCAATAATGGATGCAGCGGAATTGTTACATAGCCTTCAGAGTCTGGGTGTCAAAATCTCATTGGATGACTTTGGTACAGGTTATTCATCACTCAATTACCTGACGAGAATGCCAATAAACACCCTAAAGATTGATAAGTCCTTCATAGATAATATATGTACGAGCAAAAAGGACGCCCGTATTGCAGAAACTATAATATCATTAGCTCATAGCCTACAGATAAAGGTAGTTGCAGAAGGTGTGGAAACTGAGGAACAGCTCGAATTGCTGAAAGAAAAAAAATGCGATATTATACAAGGATATGTATACTCACACCCTCTCCATCCAGAGGAGCTGGAGGACCTAATAAAACATATATGATGTGTGTGATATATTAAAAGGTTGATGGACACAATATAAAGGGCATATCAATATTGATATGCCCCTATTTTATGCAACAGCCTCTATTTACTTATTTTGCAGCACCTGAACTACCTAATACATTAACAATCTTATGCTTAACTAAAGTCTTAATATTTTCTCTACCCTTTGTTAGATATTGTCTGGGATCAAAATGGCTAGGATTATTTGCAAGATGTTCTCTTACACCGGCGGTAAACGCAAGTCTTAAATCAGAGTCGATATTAATCTTACATACTGCCATGCCTGCTGCCTTTCTAAGCATTTCCTCGGGAATACCGATTGCATCATCCATCTTACCACCATTTGCAGCAATAATTTTAACAAACTCCTGAGATACTGATGAAGCACCATGTAAAACGATCGGGAAGTTAGGAAGTCTTCTTTCAACCTCCTCTAAAATATCAAAACGAAGCATAGGCTTCTGACCAGGTTTAAATTTGAAAGCTCCATGGCTTGTACCGATAGCAATTGCAAGTGAATCCACTCCAGTACGGGATACGAATTCTTCCACTTCCTCAGGCCTAGTATATGAAGCATCCTCAGCACTTACATTAACATCATCCTCTATACCTGCTAGCTTACCAAGCTCACCTTCTACAGTAACGCCTCTCTCATGAGCATATTCAACTACCTTCTTGGTTAATATGATATTGTCTTCAAAGCTATGTTTTGAACCATCTATCATAACTGAGGAAAATCCTCCGTCTATACATGCTTTGCATATTTCGAAATCATCACCATGGTCTAAATGTAGCGCTATGGGAAGATCTGCTTCCAGTAAAGCCGCCTCTACTAACTTTACTAGATAATTATGTCTAGCATACTTTCTAGCTCCTGCAGAAACCTGAAGAATTAAAGGTGACTTCTCTTCCTGTGCAGCCTCTGTTATACCTTGAATAATTTCCATGTTATTAACATTGA
>CAZDWP010000255.1:0-3608 GCA_964508985.1 uncultured Herbinix sp.
AGGCTACATCCGCTGTAATAAGTTGATGTTCACAATCCATTTCAAAACATACATTGCTATTTTCCTTCAGCGCGCTAATTTTTCTTCCTTCCTTTGCGCTGTGGAAAAACAACACCAATTGACTATCTTCATAAGTATATCCGAAATTCATCGGCACAATATAAAGCCCTGCTTTATCATGCATCGCAATTCTACAGACTTTACACTGATCAATAATTTGCATTATTTCCTTTTGGTCTGTTACTTCTCTATCTTTTCTTCTCATTTTTATCTACTCCAACTCCATTCAATTCTTGCAGAATTCTAGTTACATCTTTAATTGTATATCTGTAATCTTACATCCTAATATTTCTTCATAAAGCTTCCTTGATTTGATTACGTCCTCTACAACCTAACCATAGTTTTTCCTGTTTTTATTTTATCAATATTATAAACATCCCAAAGTTCCATTTTGCACCTCATCTTATCCTTCGTAGGCAAATTTCATTTCATCTAGTAATTTTAGAACTATATCCTTGGCAATTTCAGATGATTTCTCACAATTGATATCAAAATTATCACTACCACTGTGTGTTGGGGTATCAGTAATTGTTCTAATAGCAATAAACGGAATTCTGTTAACATAACAAACATGGGCAATACTAGCTGTTTCCATATCTACCGAAAGTGGTGCATATTTTCTATTAATCTCATCTCTGCCAACCTCAGTAATAAAAGCTTCACCCGTTACCATTCGTCCATAAACTATCTTATAGTCATTTGATATGTTTGCTACAGCCTGTTTTGATAATTTTAACATCCTTTTATCAGCAGAAAAATAAACCGTTTCCATCCAAGGATGAAATTCTGTTAATATAACATCATGAACATCATGATATGCGACTTCTGTTGAAATTACAGTATCAAAAATATCAAGTTCATTTACCATTCCACCGCAAGTTCCCGCGTTAATTATGCTATTCACATTATAGCAATCAATAAGTATTTGTGTTGCAATAGCAGCATTAACCTTACATACTCCGCAAAATAATGTAACTACATTAATTCCGTTTATTGTGCCTTCATAAATCTTGAGCATTACCTTTTCTGATATTATACAGTTTTCAATGTGTGGTAAAAATGGCGCTAGTTCTCTATCGCCAGCGCAAATAATTCCTATTTTCAACATATGTATTCTCCCATCACCATAGTCGCTACACTAACTTAATATAACCTTCCATTCATTATCTTTAATAACAAATTAATATTTACGTTTACTTTTCGAATGTTGTATTTTCATATACTGTTATACCAATAATCTTTATTTCAATCCCTGTATCGTATTCTTCTACTCCTCTGATCGCATGATAATCTGTTATGCTGTACAAGACTGCTTGATATTTAACAGTTCCACCGTCTTTATAGCTTATCGGAAATGGGAACATCAACATCAAAGCTACTATTATTATGAATATTCTGATTATCTTTTTCTTCATCATCTTTTTCCTCAAATTCAAATTTATAGTTTGCACTTTATAACAACTGCGAATTTCACATCTTTTTTTCACAAACAATGTAGCACCACCCCTGTGCATTAAGGTGGTTTCGAATCTTGAATAAACACTAATTCCCACTTGGTATAGTTCAGTATCCAAAGTGAAGATACCCTAAATGTTCTTTATTCATAGTTAATATCTCCACCCTTTTTTCATAAGAATTAAAGAAAATACTCTAGTGCTTCATAATTTATTACCGGTCGCAATAATTGAATTTTTTTGATTTCTTCTTCCTCAAAACCAGCTATTCCATTCTGCAATAGAAACACCTTATATCCTCTTTCTCTGGCACCATTATAAGTAAAAAGCACACAATGTTCTGCTGCAAATCCACTAACGATAACACAATCTACTCCTTCAGTTTTTAATATCTCGTCAAGTTTAGTCTCCCAAAATGCATTACAATGCTGTTTATGTATTACGATATCCTTATCAGATATAACTATATCTTCTACGCACTCAAATTCAATTGTCCCAGGAGAACCAACTTCAATATCCTTTATAATGACAACTGGACTATTCTTTTTGCGAAAGTATTGGCTAACCTCGTTTATATATTCTACTGAACTATCAAATGATTCTTTACATTGTATAATCTCTCGACAACCTCTTTGCATATCCACTATTAATAATGCTACTTTCATGTAATTCCTCCACTACATCTCTTTGTTTATATTCATGGGTTTCCCTCTGCTATTAATGACTATTGTTTTTAATAAGTCCTTTATCAATATAATCTTTATAACAATCACTAATACATTCTTTGAAAGTCTCTGTAATATTGAAGTATTGCAACAATTGAAATGTTACTTCGCATAGCTGAAATGCTTCAAATGCCAAATGTCTCTTGTCCTTGGAATTTCCCTTCTCAATCGATATGCCTTTTCTTTCATAATGATTTAATTCCCAAACAACTTCCCCTGCTTCTTCTAATATTCTACAACCGATTTTAAAGGGCTCATCACCTTGAGGAAATCTATTCGTTTGAGCTTCAGCAATTTTCATTAGCATTTCAAAACAATTTGTTTCACCCATTTATTATCCTCCTATATGAACTTGCTCGATAAAAAAATTTATATAATGTTACGTGTTAACAATGTCCGCAAATTTATAGCTATACGACATATTATTCACTAACATTCTTTCTAAATTTTATATAATATATTTGGTTCATATTTTCTTCTGCTACTACTTCAAAACCTACCTTTTCAGCAACATTAATAAAATAATTCTTGTCTTGTTCAGCTTTATCCCACAACACACCATAAGCTGTTGTAACTATCTTTTCCTTTAATTTTATTTCAAGAGGTACTACAAATATATCCTCAATTCCTCCTGAATATTGAGGTATAGTAACATCCCAAATAACAAATTCACCCTCTTCTTTTAAAACTCTATATATCTCCTCAAAGACATTTTGATGATACTGCTTTTCTATGTACATTAATGTAAAAAATGACGTTATCCCATCGAAAGTGTTATTCAGAAATTTCAATTCTCTTGCATCCATAATAATCTTCAGTGGTCCTTCTGCAGCTTCTTCAAGTTCATCACATCTAGGATCAATAGCAATCACCTTTTCTCCTAAGAGTTGTCCAATAATGCCTTCCCCTCCACCACCAATATCTAAAACTCTACCATTTTGGCTAAATCCTTTTAAATCAACATTCTGAACACCAATCGAAAACATTCTATCATCCTGATTCATATGCAAATCTCCCTTATGTATCAATTTTTGTTAATTCACTTATCGTCTTATTCCTGTAGACTAAATCTTCTCTGACTGTAAAGCCTCTATTTTCCAAAAATAATTTCCCAGTTCATTCTTTGAAAAAACTACTAATGCTACTTTGTTGATTCCTTCATATTTTAATGCATTCACAGCAGCATCAACTAAAGCTGTTCCGACTCCGTTTTTGCGTTCTAATACTGATACTGCAGTGTGATGAATGTATCCTCGCCTTCCATCATCTTCACATAGAATTACACCAATTATCATATTACCTTTTTCTGCAACAAAACATGTTTCTGGATTCCGTCGTAAATATTTATCAATTCCCTGTCTTGAATCAT
>CAZDWP010000256.1:0-3567 GCA_964508985.1 uncultured Herbinix sp.
ACTACAGAAGTTGTTACAAAGGTACTGGATATATTTAAAAGAGTGGAGAAGAGCTCAGATGATGTACATCTTGCTAAGCAATCTGTACAGCTACAGGCACTGTGCTATGTAATGCTACAAGAGCCGGCCATGGCAATCGATTTGCTAGAAGAGGGAAACGAGCCACAGATGTCCACCGAACCACTACTGATTAAGGCTTATCAGATGAAGGGGGATACGAAGAAGGCCACAGAGTATCTGCAGGGCTATGTATATGTTAGCTTAATGAATATTCTCGGAGCGGTACCAGATTTTCTTAATATATATTCCAGCAATAAAGATAAGCTGGACCGTTATTATAGTATTTTTATAGGGCTATGTAATTTATTTGAAGTTGAGAGCCTTCATCCAGCGGCACTTATGCAGATTGAGCTTAGTGCTTCTATGGTTTTTGCCGCGCAGGGAGATAAGGAGAAAGCCTTGGATGCGCTAGAGCACAGTGTGGAGCAGATGTGTAGCTTTAGCAAAGGTGATGGAAAGATTATGCTGAAGGGAAATGATATCTTTGATGCTCTGGAGCAGTATCTTGAAGATATCGATGTTGATACAGCCGCACCCAGAACCTCGGCTACCATCTGGACAGATCTTAAGAAATTAATTAAAGAAAATCCCGCATTTGCCTGCCTTTGGGAAGAAAAGAGATATAAAGATATCCTGATAAGAATAGAAAGTATTTAGATTATAATTATTGTGTATTAACTCAAGGAAAAGAGTAGATTGAAAACACTTTGCATATGCAGAAGAAGGAGGATACTATGAATGATATAATTGAGTATTTACCGTTTATTATTCCGATTGTTTTAGTGGAGCTTATTCTTATGATTGTGGCCTTAGTCCATTTACTGAAGCATAGAAACTTCAGATTTGGTAATCAGATTATGTGGGTACTAATAGTAGTTTTTCTACAGATTATTGGGCCAATCCTTTATTTTACCATTGGAAGAGGGGAAGAATAATGGCAGTATTGGAGCTTAAAAACTTAAAGAAGAGCTTTGGGAAGTTAGAGGTAATAAAGGACTTAAGCTTAGCGGTAGAAGAGCATTCTGTGTTTGGTTTCATCGGTAAGAACGGTGCGGGAAAGACCACAACGATGAAAATGATTCTTGGGTTTTTACAGCCTGACTTTGGAGAAATATATGTTAGTGGTGAACGGGTAACATATGGTAATACAAAGACTAATCGTCATATTGGTTATCTTCCGGATGTGCCTGAATTTTATGGATATATGAGTCCTATGGAATATCTGAGACTTTGTGGTGAAATCACAGGACTATCTAGAGAAGAAACACAGGCCAGATCTAAAGAGCTCCTTGGCATGGTTGGACTTGAGAACTCCAATCGTCGAATCAGGGGATTCTCCCGTGGTATGAAGCAAAGGCTTGGAATTGCACAGGCTTTGTTAAACGAGCCAAAGCTCTTAATCTGCGATGAGCCAACCTCTGCATTGGATCCGATTGGGAGAAAGGAGATACTGGACATCCTTTCGATTGCAAGAGAGAGTACCACAATCGTGTTCTCTACCCATATCCTGTCTGATGTAGAGAGAATCGCTGATGATATAGGGGTGATTAATGATGGTAAGCTAATTCTGGAGGGACCGGTACAGAAAATTAAAGGCATGAGAAGTAAGGATACGATACATATTGTATTAGCTAATACTAAGACTGCAGAAGGACTAGCTAAAAGTATAAACAAACTACCCTTTGTTCTTGAGACATCCTTAGAGGGAGATGGTATTCTAATTAGGCTTACTAATGCCAAGAAATTTGCTAAGGAGATTTTATCATTATTGGTTAAGGAGGATATCCCTGTGCTTCGTTATGAAGTTTTGGAGCCTTCCCTGGAAAATGTATTCCTGGAGGTGGTAGGATGAAGGGATATATTGCATTTACGAAAAAGGAATTTATTGAGCAGCTTCGTACTTATAGAGTTCTAATATTATTATCTGTATTTTTTGTCTTTGGCTTAATGAGCCCTCTGCTTGCTAAGCTCCTGCCTGAAATACTCTCTGGTATGGACCTACAGGGAATGGTAATTATGATTCCTGAAGCTACTGCTATAGATGCATATGCTCAGTTTTTCAAGAATATTACGCAAATGGGTATTATCGTAATACTATTGATATTTGGAGGGGTAATATCCAATGAGCTAACTAAAGGGACTCTTATAAATGTATTAGCTAAGGGATTACGAAGACATACGGTAATTCTGGCCAAATACACAGCTATACTTTCACTATGGACCGTTACATTGGTGTTTGCAAGCCTTGTGAATCAAGGCTACACCATGTTTATGTTTGACACCTCATCCATAAGCAATCTGGTGTTTTCAATATTCTGCCTATGGCTTTTTGGAGCATTTTTGCTATCCTTAATTATCTTATCTAGTGTACTGGCAGGGGGGAGCTTCGGAGGACTAATTTTAACTGTTGTGGTACTTGGGGGATTGCTGATTCTGGATTTGTTTCCAAAATTGGAGAAGGTAAACCCTATTTATCTTACTTCTCACAATCTGGAGCTTTTAACTGGGGGACTTAAGGCGACAGAAGCCTTTCTACCTGTTATGGTTACTGTGATATTGATTCTGGTGAATATCGGATGCTCAATTATTCTGTTTAATCACAAAAAAATGTAAGAGATAAAGACAAGGGGAAATGCCCCCTTGTCTTTCCCTTGTCTTCTAAATCGGAACTTGTTTATCATTTTATTATGCTTTATAATTCATAGGATAGATGATGTATATCTATGACTATGAAATTTAGGAACTATACAAAACAGGCAGGTGTAACATAGGATTTAGCCCTTATGCTACATCAACAATTTGGAGAAAAAAGAAATAATGAGGAGATAGATATTATGGTTGAATGGATTTTGCGGTTTGTTAAAGGTATATTCATTGGTTCAGGCTTTATTCTTCCGGGTGTAAGTGGTGGAGCATTGGCCGCTGTATTTGGAGTATATGAGCGGATCATATCTTTCTTGGCCCATATTACTCGTGATTTTAAAGAGAATGTAATATATCTTATTCCGCTAGGACTTGGAGGAGTTACGGGAATATTCTTATTTTCATTTGTAGTCAGCTTTTTCTTGGGAACATATGAAACTCAAATACTTTGGTTCTTTGTAGGATGTATAATCGGGACGGTTCCGGCTCTTTGGCAGCAGGCTGGTAAGAAGGGGCGAGAAAGTAAGCACTTTGTAATACTGGCTATTGGGTTTATATTAAGCTTGGCATTTATGCTTTACGGTGAACAGCTTTTTGGTGGTGACATTCCTAAGAACCTTGGTACATGGACATTGGCAGGTTCTCTAATTGGCCTTGGTGTGATTGTTCCAGGACTTAGTCCTTCCAATTTTCTTGTATACCTGGGAATGTATAAGGATATGTCGGATGGTATTAAGGAATTAAATTTTCTAATAATAATCCCTATAGCCATAGGAGCAATACTAACAGTATTGTTGTTCTCTAAACTTATCGATTATGTTATCAATAAAGCATACGCAGGCTTCTTCCACATCATAATGGGAG
>CAZDWP010000257.1:0-3545 GCA_964508985.1 uncultured Herbinix sp.
GCTATTCGAAGCAATGCTTTTACATCAGGATCATGGGGCTGTGATTCTAAGGGATCCCAGAAGAATATAACAAAATCTATATTACCTTCAACTATCTTAGCACCAATTTGCTGATCTCCTCCCAAAGGACCGCTGTTATATGCCCTAACAGGAAGCTCAGTTTTTTCAGAAATTAATCTAGCCGTGGTTCCAGTTCCGCTAAGAAAATGATTCTTTAATATGTCCTTATGCTCTTGCACCCATTCAATTATTTCTTCCTTTTTGCTGTCATGGGCAATCAAAGCTATGTGCTTTTGTTTCTCAATTGTAAAATTAATATATTCGTCCATTATCATTCTCTAGTTCCTCTTTCCAATAATATAAGTCTGTATATGCTACTAAGCAATCGTATTTATACACTATATAATAATTGATAAGGAATTGAAAAGCAAGTCCGATTCAATAAGTTTTACAAATCTATTCTTACTTATCTAGGCTCTTAAGTCTCTCAATTACCTGCTCCATCATATCCGTATACTTTTGTAGCTTAGCATTCTCTTCTGCAATCTTACTTTCGGGAGCCTTAGATACAAAGTTTGGATTGCTTAGCATTCCCTTAACACGCTTTAGCTCTCCCTCTAGTCGTTCCTTCTCCTTAGTTAGGCGTTCTATTTCCTTATCAATATCCACAAGGTCGGCAAAGGGAATATATATCTGAGCTCCGGGAATTACTGTGGATACGGCATCCTCACTTATACCTGATTTATCTTTTTGAACTAGAACCTCACTAGCAAATCCTAAGGTTGCAAAGAATACCCTGCTCTCTGTAAATATATCTCTTATCTTTTCACTATCTGAAACTACGATAACCGCAGCCTTTCTGCTTGGAGGAACATTCATCTCAGATCTAACATTACGAATACCCTTTACTGCCTCTTTAATTAATTCGATGCTTTCTGTATCTTTAGCATATTCCCAAGCAGGATTAAATGTAGGCCATGTAGATATCATTATAGAATCTGTTTCCTTAAGTCCTGTCATTTCTTGTAGTGTGCAGAATATCTCCTCTGTTACAAATGGCATATAAGGATGAAGAAGCTTTAGAGAATTGGTTAATACCTTCTGTAGTGTCCAGAGAGCGGCAACCTTTGTGTCATCTTCATCATTATATAATCTGGGTTTAACCATCTCAATGTACCAGTCACAGAATTCCTCCCAGATAAAATCATACACCTTCTGTGCAGCTATACCTAATTCAAAAGTCTCCAGATTATCTGTAACTTCTTTTACTAGTGTATTTGACTTAGATAATATCCAGCGATCCGCCTGTGTAAGAAGCTTCTCATCAATAGACTCAGGTAAATCTGCCTTCTCTAGATTCATCATTATAAAACGGGAGGCATTCCATACCTTATTGGCAAAGTTTCTGCTAGATTCAACCTTCTCCCAGTAAAAACGCATATCATTTCCAGGGGCATTGCCGGTAATCAGAGAGAAACGAAGAGCATCTGCACCGTATTTATCAATCACTTCAAGGGGATCAATGCCATTACCAAGGGATTTACTCATCTTTTTCCCTTCAGAATCTCTCACAAGACCATGAAATAATACCTTGCTAAATGGCTTCTTTCCCATATGGGCATAGCCTGAGAATATCATTCGTATAACCCAGAAGAATATAATATCATAACCGGTTACTAATACATCGGTAGGATAGAAATAATCCAAATTCTCTGTTTTTTCAGGCCAACCAAGTGTTGAAAACGGCCATAAGGCTGATGAGAACCAGGTATCTAAGGTGTCCTCATCCTGTCTGAAATTAGTAGAACCACATACGTGGCATCTAGATGGCTCTTCCTCGGATACAATAACCTCACCGCAGCTATCACAATAATATGCAGGAATTCTATGCCCCCACCATAACTGCCTGGAGATACACCAATCTCTTATATTATCTGTCCAGTTAAAATATGTTTTTTCAAATCTATTAGGAATAAGCTCAACCTCACCGGATTTTATCGCCTCTATAGCTGGCTTAATTAAGTCATCCATCTTAACAAACCATTGGGGCTTAATCATAGGCTCTACTGTTGTATGGCAACGGTCATGGGTACCAACATTATGAGAATAGTCCTCTATCTTAGCCAACAGACCTAATTCCTTAAGCTCGTTAACAATAGCCTTTCTGGCATCATAACGACTCATACCTGCGTATTTACCACCATTTTCATTGATAGTAGCGTCATCATTCATGATATTAATCTCAGGAAGATCATGACGTTTACCAACTTCAAAGTCATTAGGATCATGAGCAGGTGTAATCTTTACCACACCGGTTCCGAACTCCTTATCTACATAGGAATCAGCTACAACAGGAATCTCCTTATTCATGATAGGCAGAATTACATTCTTACCTATCAGGTGCTGATATCTTTCATCATCGGGATGAACCGCTACAGCAGTATCACCAAGCATAGTCTCAGGTCTGGTAGTCGCTATCTCTACATATCCTTCTTCCCCTGCTATAGGATACCTTATATGCCAGAAATGACCTGCCTGCTCCTCATGCTCTACCTCTGCATCTGATATGGAGGTGTGGCATATAGGACACCAGTTAATAATCTTAGAGCCTTTATAGATATAGCCCTCATTATAGAGCTTTACAAACACTTTATTTACCGCATGATTATTACCATCATCCATGGTAAATCTCTCTCTGTCCCAATCACAGGAGGAGCCAAGCTTCATTAGCTGATTAATAATTCTGTCACCGTATTCATCCTTCCACTGCCAGGCTCTTTCAAGAAAGCCTTCTCTACCAAGGTCTTGCTTTTCTATACCTTCTTTTCTTAACTGCTCTATAATTTTAACCTCTGTCGCAATACTTGCATGATCAGTTCCAGGTTGCCATAGGGCATTATAGCCTTGCATCCTCTTAAAACGTATAAGAATATCCTGCATAGCATTATCCAGAGCATGACCCATGTGTAGCTGTCCGGTTATATTGGGCGGTGGAATCACGATAGTAAATGGCTTCTTACTCTTGTCCACCTTTGCTTGGAAGTATTTTTTTTCTAACCATTTTTGATATAGCTTATCCTCGATATCCTTGGGATTATAAGTTTTTGCAAGTTCTTTCTCCATTGTAATCTCTCCTATCACTAATATGATTTCATCTTGCTTTACTACAATACATTATTGTGCTGGCAATCCTAGTCACTACATATCAAAAGCCAATAAAAAAAGCTCCTCGACGCAAAGGACGAAGAACCGTGGTACCACCTTTATTCGTAGCTTGTTTCTACATGAAATGTTGATTTTGATGTCTAGCTACCTTATTTGTCTGTAACGGGACTTCCCGGTATTTCCTACTCACCTTAGATTGTATACCCGCACTCGGATATTTCACAAGCTTGGCTTGCTTCTTCTAGCTTCAGAAATAATGCTACAAAGCTACCTTCAGTAAGACTACTTAATAACCATCTTTCAGCCAGTGGATGATCTCTCTGTTAAGCGTTCCCTACCTACTCCTCTTTATCAACGCATTTGTCAATTTAATATTATTT
>CAZDWP010000258.1:0-3533 GCA_964508985.1 uncultured Herbinix sp.
TTATATCAATATGATAGTATTATGGGCCAGAGGGTATTAGACTAATTAATATTAAGTACTAGCGCCGTTATGTGTGCTTTTTATTGACTAATGAAGTGTATGGTGGGTCAAGAGCCACTGTATATGGAGGTCTATAAGGGTTACAGATTTACCACAGCTTGACTAGGTGAAAGCCGAAAGAAAATCTGAAAAAAGACTAATAAGGAAAGAGAGTATTGTGTGAATATCATGATGCTCTTTTTCTTTAATAATATTCTGTGTATATTACAACATACATTGACATAATCCGCATTACACATTACAATAAAATGTATAAATATTGAATTTTGTAGATGTGGATATTAAAGAAGTGGGGGATTATATATGGCAAAGAGACCTATAAAGGATAAAATGCATGCAAAAGGTTTTGATAAATCAATTTATACAGAAGATTTTCAGAATGAATATATTTCACTAACAGACATAGCAAGATATAAAAGTGATGAACCATTTATTGTTATAAACAATTGGATGCGTGGAAAAGATACCATTTAATTCTTGGGATTATGGGAGCAATTGCATAATCAAGATTTTAAACCTATCGAATTCGATAGGTTTAGAAAAGAAGCTGGATATAATGCTTTTACACTGTCACCGCAAAAATGGATAAAAAGTACGAATGCAATTGGAATTGTATCAAAATCTGGTCGCTATGGCGGAACATTTGCTCATTCAGATATTGCATTTGAATTTGCTTCTTGGATATCTTATTACCAGATTTCTATTACTTATGCCAGTGAAGCAGATGTATTAAATGTAGCTCTATTTGGAGTAACTGCAAAACAATGGAGAGATACGAATCCCGATAAAAGTGGTAATATTAGAGATGATGCTACATTAAATCAATTATTGGTTTTATCAAATATGGAAAGCTATAATGCGATTTTAATTGAGCAAGGGAAACCACAGGCAGAAAGGCTCCAGTTGTTAAATAATTTAGCCATTAGACAAGTGGAACTGTTAAAATTAAGGGTGAACAAATTAAAAAACATTTAAAGACTGACTCAGTTCAGTATTTTCTTTAATAATATTATATGGTGACAAATAAAAGAAACTAGTGTAATATATATGTATCCGTATAATATATTATAAAAAAGAAGGGGATGAGCAAGTATGTGGTGGTTTATACTTATAGTAATTGCAATAATTGTATTGATACTTTTGTGGGGGATTTCGACATACAACAAGCTAATATCTTCAAGAGAATTTGTAAGAAACTCTATGGGGAATATTGCGGCTCAAATAGAGTCAAGATGGGACGCTGTTAAGAGTCTTATAGATGCAGCAAAACAATATTCTTCACATGAAGTGGAGACATTAACCAACATAACAGCTATGAGAGCAAATGTAGATCGAACATCAGAACCTACGACAGTTGAGAAAGACGACAAGCTGTTTGAACAAGCTATGAATCAGATCAATGTAGTTGCTGAAAATTATCCAGAATTAAAAGCAGATAGGGTATATATTCAAGCAATGGAAGGCGTAGACAAATACGAAAACAATGTTCGCCAAGCAAGAATGGTTTATAACGATACAGTTACTAAATTTAATAGAAAAGTGCAACAGTTTCCTTCCTCTATTGTTGCTGGTATGTATGGATTTAGTCAGGAAGCCTATTTCCAAAGCTCTAGCTCTAAATCAGATATGCCACAATGGTAAGAATAAAAAGGTTTGGATGGATTTTTCTTTTTATCTTTTTCTTTTTTGCATGTATTTCACCAGAAAAGGCTTTAGCAGAGAATGAAATTGAATCCATTCATATAAAGGCAGATATCCAAGAAGATGGTTCGGTTATAATAAGAGATCATCGCATCTTTTATGCTGAGGAAGGCACTGAACATTATATCTCTATAGGTAATTTGGGGGATTCTGACTTGCAAGCATTTACCGTATATGATGAGAACAATAGGCCCCTAGAGAGTGTTGGTAGATGGGATGTACATGCATCCTTTTCAGAAAAAGCAGGTAAGTACGGGATTAATTATACAGGTGATGAGATTGAGCTATGCTTTGGACTAGGAGAGTATGGTAGGAGAGAATTTACCATAGAATATAGGATTACAAACTTTATCTCTAATCTAGATGATGGACAGCAAAGTTTTTATTGGCAGTTTATTAATCCTAATATGGATCCAATAAACTACATTCAAATAGAGCTTATATCAGATATATCATATGAGTTTTCTTTTCCTGAAACTCGATTTTGGGCCTTTGGACATGAAGGTGGAAGATCAGAGATTACATCAGATTCTTTGATCATGAATAGTGGAGATTATTTTAGGCAAAGTGACTATGTCGTTTTGCTAGGTATATTTGAAGACTCACCATTTGCTACAAGACATCAAAGTAATCAAACAAGCGAAGAATTAATCGAAATGGCTATGGGTGGGGCCAGTCTGGATGGATATGATTATGATGATTATATAGGAGAAGAAAATAATTATTATGAAGGAGTAGAAGATGGGTCTTTTCTACCATTTAAAAAACCATTTTCATTCTTCTTAAAGTTACCATTTTACATTCTTTCTATAATATTTAGTATTTTTGTTCCTATGATGATTATACCAATAATACTGATATACATAGTGAAGAATACACTATTTAATAAAGAAAAGTTTAAAGCAAGTAGCACTGAAGGTTATTATAGGGAAGTTCCTTATAGAGGTTATTTTATTAACACACAATATTTTACCCAATCCACAGTTGCTGACTGGGTTTCTGCCTTTATCTTAAAGTGGGTTTCTGAAAGAAGATTAATAGATGAAGTAGAAGAAGTTGGTTTAATATTTAAGAAAGACAAACTTGCACTTAAAATAGTAATAAACTTGCGGCCTGAAAGTGAATTGGAAAGAGAATTATGGGATATGGTTGTCAAGGCTGCAGGTAAAGATGAGATTCTTTCTGAAAAAGAATTCAATCGTTATGTTAGCCGAAATATTAGTAAATTCAACGATTGGACAGATTCTATTAAAGAAAAATCAGAAGAAAATATGATTAAAGAAGCTTATATTGAAGAATCAGAAGACAAGTTTTTAAGATTCTTTACACAAAGGAAAATTGCTATTACTGAAAAAGGTCAAGAGTTAGGGGATAATATATCTAAGTTTAAAAACTATCTTAAAGACTTTTCATTAATTGAAGAACGTAGTGTTTCTCATGTTGCTTTATGGCAAGAATTAATGATATGGGCTGCATATATGGGGATTGCAGAAGAAGTTTATGATCAATTAAAGATTGTAAATCCACAAATTGAATATGCAATGCCCTATAACGCTCAAACAATTATAATGACTCATCACTTTGCCCGTACCATTGCCTCAACACAATCCAGCGCAAATTCATCATCAAGTTCATCAAGCTTTGGTGGTGGAGGTGGCGGATCCTTCGGAGGTGGTGGAGGAGGTTCCTCTGGTGGAGGTTCAGGTGGAGGAACTAGATAGAACTTATATATGTGTAAGATAGTCCTACAAAACCTAGAGTTTGTAGGACTA
>CAZDWP010000259.1:0-3530 GCA_964508985.1 uncultured Herbinix sp.
GACTAGCTGGGTCCACAGCAATTGATATTCATATGGGTACTTATAGCTCATCACCAAATGATGTAGTAAATAATTATTATTTATTCAGTAACGGATTATGCTTTTATTCAGGGATAGTCTTATCACAAGCCGATATGGTAGGTAATGATAATGAGATGAAGCTATTTGTAAATACGCTTATAGCTGCTTTTAATGCAAGCAATAGAGTGGTTTCAATACCTCCAATAATTCAGATTATTGATCCTGAGTGCATACCAGACCCATTAGAGGAAGACAGACTTACGATTAGTATAAGTCCTGATGACATAGTCGACGGGAATCTTGTAATTACATTTGATATTAGCAAAAGCTCCTCTTATATGGATTTATCTGTTCATTTGGATGATATTACTGAACCTGACGGTGACTGGGATGATATAATTTATCCTTCAACAGCGGGAATGTTAGGAGCACCCATATACATTAACAATACTGATAAGGTAGTAGATAATGCAACCTATGCCATAAAGATTCCTATGGATATATTAGTAAATATACATAAGCTGACATTAAGGGCAGAAAATACTGAAGGAAACAGGGCAATAACTGAAGTATGGATAAAAAATGCACCTGTAATTGAAATTAAAGAGCCTATATCAGAATCAAACTCCACATCGGCATATATATATATAGATACCAATTATACCGGACTTGCCAATGATGGGGACATGGAACAGGCTGAGGATATGAGAATTGTATTTTCAGTTACTCAGGCAATATCTGATTGTAAACTGAAGTTGATTTCAGAAGAAATTAACGATGATGATTACAGAATATACTCCTTAATTGATACGGTTGAAACCGGTCCTCTTGACCTAAATAATAGTTATCCATCGGAGCAGGATTATGTCATTTATATTAACATGTCCCTGATGAGAGGTATTAACAGTAGAGAGTTTACAATTACTGCTATAGATTCATTAGGTGCCGAAGGCAAAGCTTCCTTCACGCTGCTTCGCCGTAGCCTATTCCCATTAGATTAAAACATCGGTACCAGGTACCGTACCTGGTACCGAATCAATAGGAGATTAACTATGAATACTCTTCTTAATAAAATAAAAGTCCATACCTTATACAAAAAGGTTGTAAACAGAGAAACAATTACCTATGTAATATTTGGTGTCCTTACCACTATAGTGAATTTCTTAAGCTATGAGGGCTTATATAGGTTAGGACTATCCAATATGACAGCTAATTGGATGGCCTGGATTATTGCTGTTACCTTTGCTTATACAGTCAATAAATGGAGTGTATTTCGCTCCAAAAGCAGCAGTATAAAAGAAGAGCTTGTCAAAATGTTAAAATTCTATGGAGCGAGGCTTGTATCTCTAGGTGTTGAGCAACTGGGGATGTGGGTATTTGTGGAGAACTTAGGTTTCCACCGTTGGCTCATTAAGGGAGCATTATCTATTATTGTGATAATTCTTAATTATATCTTTAGCAAGCTCTACATTTTTAAAAAATAGGAAGACAGGACCGGAAGTGGAAAGCCTGATGAACATGAAATGGGACAGACTGTTACCGATTGGGTATCAGTCTGTCCTTTAAATATGACAAGCTTGTGATTGCATATTTTTCTTATTATGATAAACTTGTGAGTAATAATGAAGTGATAAGCAATCTTTGAAAGAAGGCTTAGGGAGCAGAAAGTATGATATATGAAGAAGCAATGGAGTTTATCAGAAATACTAATAAGCTGGGTAGTGTTCCCGGTCTTGAAGCTATAAGAAATTTACTGGAGCGCCTAGGTAATCCTCAGGATAAGATAAAAATAATCCATGTAGCAGGTACCAATGGCAAGGGCTCTACTATATCATTTTTATCTGCCATTCTTGCGACAGCAGGATATAGGGTCGGTGTATATATTTCTCCGACGGTTTTCTCCTATAGAGAGAAACTACAGATTGTATCATTAGATGAGCACATAGATAATAGCGATAATAAGGCTGATATATTACGCTATGATTTAATTAGCAAAGAGGATGTATGTAAGTCAATTAGGATTATTAAATCTGCATGTGATGAAATAGTTAGTGAGGGACAAGCCCATCCTACTTCCTTTGAGATTGAGACAGCTATGGCATTTCTATATATGCAGTGGGAACAGGTGGACTTTCTTATACTGGAGACAGGTATGGGAGGAAGATTGGATGCAACTAATATAATAAGTAACCCCATCTGTAGTGTAATTACATCTGTAAGCTTGGATCATACGCAGTTTCTTGGAAACACCTTGGAGCAGATAGCCAATCAGAAGGCTGGAATTATGAAGGAAGGCTCCTATGTATTATCATCTAATCAGCAGCCGGAGGTTCTTAAGGCGCTTTATCGTAGGGCTAATGGGCTTGATATTCCGATGATAATTGCAGATTCATCCATGGCGTTGAATATTAGATATAATGAGGAATATACCTCTTTCCAATATCCTAGCTATGAAAAATCAGACATATATGAAATACGCCTACTTGGGAGGCATCAAGTGCAAAATGCAATTCTCGCCATAGAGACTGCAAGAAGTATGATGAAGCATGGGTATATGGTGTCTGATAGAGCTATAAAGAAGGGACTCTGGATTGCAAAATGGCATGGAAGGTTTGAGCAGATTTCAAAAGCCCCGGATATATTTATTGATGGTGCACATAATGAAGAAGCTGCCCTAAGCTTACAGGATTCGATAGAAATTTACTTTACAAATCGTAGATTAATATTTATGATAGGTGTATTAGCGGATAAAGACTACCGAAGCATGCTCAGGATTCTGGCTCCAATGGCTGACACCATTATAACCCTAACCCCTGATAACTCTAGAGCATTACCTTCAGATAAGCTTGCTGATGAAGCAAGAGCTTATTGCAATAAGGTATTTGACGAAAAGGATATAGAGTATGCAATTAAAAGAGCTTATAAAGAGGCAGGGATAGGAGATGTTATATTTGCCTTTGGCTCGTTATCATTTTTGGGGAGTCTGGTAAGCGACTTAAGAGTACGAAAGGATGAAGACAATGATTGATGAAGTAAAGGTTAAGCAAGCAGTTCGATTGTTCTTAGAGGCAATCGGTGAAGATATATCCAGAGAGGGCATAGAGGGAACTCCCGATCGAATTAGTGAGATGTGCAAGGAGTTATTTGGCGGGATAGGAAAGGACGCTTCCGATCATCTTAGTGTTACCTTCAAGAGCAAGAATAATGAAATGGTACTGGAGAAGGATATCACCTTCTATTCCGTGTGTGAGCATCATTTACTTCCCTTCTTTGGTAAGGCACATATTGCTTATATTCCGAATGAAAAGGTCGTTGGTCTTAGTAAGCTAGCAAGAACCGTGGAAGTATATGCCAGAAGACCTCAGATACAGGAGAATCTTACAGCACAGATAGCGGATGCCATTATGGAGTTTCTGCAGCCTAAGGGTGTAATGGTAATGATGGAAGCGGAGCATCTATGCATGTCCATGCGTGGAGTCAGTAAACCTGGAACAAAGACCGTGACATAT
>CAZDWP010000260.1:0-3527 GCA_964508985.1 uncultured Herbinix sp.
TTCTAGAGCTAGACAATGTAATTATGTCATTGGGAACCAGTCCAAATCCTCTCATCTCATCTACAACAAAGGGACTAAAAAGTAATAAATATGGCTGTATAGTTGTAGATGAAGCTACTGGAGTAACATCCAGAGAAGGTGTGTTCGCCGGTGGAGATGCAGTAACAGGTGCCGCTACGGTTATATTAGCTATGGGTGCTGGTAAGTCAGCTGCTGAAGCTATGGATAAATATTTACGGGATTTACAAAAATAAATATTTGGAGGAAAAATGAAAGAACTTTTAGGTGATCAGACAATTGTAATATTAATGGCGATTGCTTCATTTGCAATTTTATTGTTATTAATTTTTGTCTTTTTTAGAATAGGGAAGTTAAGGAGAAAGCTTGATGAATCATATCAGCAAAATGCGAATATCAATTCGGATTTTAAGAAGCTTGAATCGATGTATCAAGATACTCTTTTATCATATAATAAGCTTAACACCCGATATGATGAGCTACATAAGAACAGAGAAAGTATAATGAAACTTGCTTATACTGATCATCTGACTGAGCTTCCGAATAGGATTGCATTTATTGAAATGCTTGATAATATTATGGTGACATTACGAAACGAAGAAAACATAAGCATTATGGATATTGATCTTGATAATTTTAAAAATATAAATGATACACTCGGTCACTCATATGGTGATGAATTGTTAATAGATGTTACTCATAGACTAAGGCAGGTATTAGATGAGAATGACTATTTGTCAAGAATCGGTGGAGACGAATTCATTATTCTCACGCAGAATCTCAAGGATACCGCAGCTTATGAAGAAAAGATTAAAAAAGTTAGAAATGTATTTTCGTTCCCCTTTGAACTGTCTTCAAAGGAATATTTTATTACCGTAAGCATAGGAGTTGCCTTTGCGCCCAAGGATGGGAGAACGGCACAGAACCTAATAAAAAATGTTAATTCAGCAATGTATGTGGCAAAGGCTAATGGAAAGAACACATATGCATACTTTGAGCATACATTTAATCAGATGCTCACGGAAAAAATCGAACTCCAATCTGAGCTTAGGAAGGCAATTGAAAAGCAAGAATTTATTCTCTTTTATCAGGCACAGATGGATCTTGTGAACAAAAAAGTCTTGGGCTTTGAAGCACTAATTCGTTGGAATCATCCAAGTAAGGGATTGTTATACCCCAATGACTTTATATACCTGGCTGAGGAATCCGGTTTGATAGTACCCATAGGAAAATGGGTTTTAAAATCAGCCTGCCTTCAGCTAAGTGAATGGGTGAAAATGGGTTATAATGATATTAGCATGGCTGTTAATCTGTCTACCAGACAGTTTAAGGATAAAGATTTCGTACAGATGGTGTTTGATGTAATTGAGGAGACAGGGATTGACCCGAAGAAGCTTGAGCTTGAAATAACTGAATCTGTAGCTTTGGAGGATTTGGATTATACTATTTCTACGATTATGGAGTTGAAATCCATAGGCGTAAGATTCTCTTTGGATGATTTCGGTACAGGATATTCTTCTATGAGCTATCTAAAACG
This sequence comes from uncultured Herbinix sp., assembly GCA_964508985.1. Taxonomy (GTDB): domain Bacteria; phylum Bacillota; class Clostridia; order Lachnospirales; family Lachnospiraceae; genus Mobilitalea. Next base: position 1,556 of record CAZDWP010000260.1, read on the forward strand.
TCTCCCTGTAAGCAATTTAAAAATCGATAAGAGCTTCTTAGACACTGTTATGGATGATACCAGCGATCAGAAAATTATACAGGCTATCATATCCCTAGCTAAGAATCTTGATTTACATGTTATTGCTGAGGGTGTGGAACGGTCTGACCAGGAGCAATTTTTACAGAGTTCTAATTGCAATATTGCACAGGGCTTCCTTTATAGTAAGCCGGTACCTAAGGAAAGAGCAGTAGAATTCCTTAACAGCATGAACTACTAGGAGTATATTATGAGGGGTCAAAGCCGCAAATATATATTTATAGTTATACAATTATTTCTGTATGGTGCATTTCTTTCAATGGATATACTAGAAAGCAATATTGCACTCTCGAATAAGATTAAATTTGTAGTGGTAGTCCTATGCTTTATATATGCTATAAACATAGGTGTGAAAAACCGAAGCAGGGAGCATATATATCTTATTTATGCTCTTGCCTTCACGGTAGTGTCCGATATGCTGATACTCTTATCGGATTATTATTTTTATGGTGTACTGACCTTTATCATGGCTCAGCAGCTATATGGAATGCGAATAACCGAACTAAAAAATAGAGAAAGAGATTCTAATGGCCCGAAAAGTCTTTCTAGAGATTTAGTGATAAGACTTTTATATCAAGGGGCTTTTGTGCTTTTATTGGGTATTCTATTATGGCTGGCAAATGTGAATATAGATGCTTTATTAGCGGTAAGCATATTCTATTTTATAAGCATCTGCACAAATGTGCTGCGAATCCTTAAGCTAACAGTAAACCATCATGATAAAAAAGATATTATGTATTTTGCAATAGGTATGGTCTTGTTCCTATTATGTGATATAAATGTTGGATTATTTAATTTGTCAGGTTTTCTATCAGTTACCCCTGCATATGAAATGGTATATAGTATTTCATCCATACTTATGTGGACATTTTATGCTCCTTCACAGGTATTCATTGCATTAAGTAGTGATTGATTTTGACATATATCACAATAATTCTTAAAAATATTATGTAAAAAGATGTAAAAATATGCTTGCTTATGGCAAGCTATTTTGTTATAATGTCTGTGATAAGTAGAAAGTCGAAGACTTTCTCGCTAATCTGCCTATAAATCATATCTATTCTACAATCCAATCGAATTTTTTACTTTTCTATAAGTATCAATTCAAATCCCAAACACTAAAAGAAAATACAATTTAATAAGGAGGAATGCAATTAATGATAAGTGCTGTAAAAGAAGAAGTGCTTGATTATACTTCATTTGTAAGCTTTATCAAGGACGAAGTTACAGACAGGATGGGACAAGGCTACAACATAAAGATATTTAAGGTTATGAAGAATAATGCTCTTGAGCTTGACAGCTTAGTTGTACTTAAGGAAGGGGAAAATATTGCTCCCAATATCTATTTGAATGCGTATTATGATTCATATATTGAAGGAACACCATTAACAGAAATCCTTAATCGCTTAAGCATGGTATATACGCATTGTGCAATACCTATTGTTCAGCCTGATTTTGAATATACCTTGGAGCTTATGAAGCCATATATTTTCTTTCGCTTAGTAAGTCTATCAAGGAACGAAAAGTTACTTACGCAGGTTCCGCATATAAAATACCTTGATCTTGCCCTAACATTTCATTGTCTGGTACGTAGCGAGGCGGAAGGAATAGGTACGATTCGTGTAACTAATGAACATATAGAGCAATGGGATATTTCCTGTGATGAGCTAAGGGAGCTTGCAGAGGAAAATACTAAAAGACTCTTTCCTCCTGTTATAAAGACAATGAAAGAGGTAATACAGGGGCTCCTAAGCAATGATGACGGTGAGATTTTAGACTATAATATGAATGATGAAGATATATATCCCATGTACATACTTACGAATCAAAAAGGTATTAACGGAGCCTCCTGCATGATTTATAAGGATGTTATAAGAGAATTTGCACAGCTTAT
>CAZDWP010000261.1:0-3527 GCA_964508985.1 uncultured Herbinix sp.
GGGGTAGGAGGAGCAGGGAACAACGCCGTTAATCGAATGATAGAAGAAAATATCAAGGGTGTTGAATTTGTTTGCGTCAATACGGACAAGCAGCATTTAAAAAATTGCAAGGCTCCTGTATGCATTCAAATAGGTGAGAAGCTTACAAAGGGGCTAGGTGCAGGTGCTCAACCTGAGATTGGACAGAAAGCTGCTGAAGAGAGCATGGAGCAATTAACCGAACTCGTCAAGGGAGCAGATATGGTATTCGTCACCTGCGGAATGGGTGGAGGTACTGGAACCGGTGCAGCTCCCACCATAGCACAGATAGCTAAGGACATGGAGATACTTACTGTCGGAATAGTGACAAAACCTTTCAAGTTTGAAGCTAAAACCCGTATGACAAATGCAATAGCAGGTATAGAACGACTGAAGGACCATGTGGACACCTTAATCGTTATTCCAAATGATAAATTACTAGAGATTGTAGATCGTAGGACAACCATGCCGGATGCCTTAAAGAAAGCAGACGAGGTATTACAGCAGGGTGTACAAGGTATTACTGACCTTATTAATGTACCCGGCCTTATCAATCTTGACTTTGCAGATGTAAGGACCGTTATGAAAGATAAGGGAATTGCCCATATCGGAATCGGTACAGGTGTTGGTGACGATAAATGTATTGAAGCTGTTAAACAGGCTATTACAAGTCCTTTGCTTGAGACAACCATACAGGGAGCTACTCATGTAATTATTAATGTATCCGGAGATATCAGCCTTGTTGAAGCTAATGATGCTGCTACTTTGGTACAGGAATTAGCAGGTGAATCTGCAAATATTATATTCGGTGCCATGTATGATGATGCTAACCCTGATACTGCTGCTATTACGGTAATAGCCACAGGCTTGGACGGAAGATCAAGAGAATTGGTTAAGACACCTGAGTTCTTAAGACGATCCGCCACCGCCGGTTCACAGGCTCATAGTATGTTAAAGCCTGAGACAAGCACTAACAGAGTATTTACAAAGCCAAGTTACTATGCTGCTCCAAAGTCTAGTAGCTTTAGTGCAGAAGAACAAAGACCTATCAGTCAACCGTCAAAGCCCCCCATTAACACCAACACTGATCCAGGTGGCATAAAGATTCCGGAGTTCCTACAGAAGAATCGTAACAATAAATAAACCGAAAAACCATAATACATAAGAGATTTAGGCTGTCAGATTATTCAGAAATGAATAGTCCGGCAGTTTTTTTCGTTACATAAAAGGGTTTTTGCCCTTATTTTGTAAAAATAAGAAAATGAAAACAAGAATATAATAACCATAATTTGACAAATTCCATATTCAAAACAAGTTATAATCATGATGATGATCATCCACGGTACCACATAATGGTACCAGGTACGGTACTTCGGTACCTGGTACCGTTATGAGGTACCGTTGTACATAATACTTGGAGGTGAATATTGTATTTAGAGGTTTATCCGGATATTGTATTTCTGATTAACTTTTTTGTAGATTTAATCTTGATTTTCCTTGTAAAAAAGATAAACAGAAAAGACAGTAGCATGTTAAGAATTATATTGGCCGCAACCACAGGAGGAATATGTGCTGCTTTGGTGAGTGTATATCCATGGATGAATATGGTAATTAAGTTCTTACTCATGTATGTTGCTACATCATTACTGATGATAGTTATTGCATTTGGCAAACTAAAGCTTTCAGATATATTAAAGCAATGGATTGTATTAAATTTGATTACATATTTTGTGGGTGGTTTTATGAATTCGATATATTACCATACTAATTTTAGGATGATACTTATTAGCATAGGAGATAGGAATAAATTTAGCAATTTATCTTCCCTTTATATTATTGTGATAATCTGCGTAATAACCATATTTACCTTATTTGTATTATGGTTTTTAAGACAATACCGAATTCATAAGCCCTTGGTCTATGATGTTGAGCTGGTTCTAGAGGAACGCCATATAAGAACGAGGGGGCTAATGGACACGGGTAATTGCTTATTTGATCCCACCCTTGGAAAGCCTGTAATGATAATGGATAACTCCTTGATTGATGAGCTTATGTCGGAAAACATCAAGCAAGATATGAGGATAGCAATGAGCTATCTTGATGGAAAATCGGATGAAACACCTTATCTTAATAATAATGATAATATGGTTCGTTTCAGCTTCATACCCTATAGGTCTATCGGAAAGACAGGAATGCTTTTGGCAATTAGACTCGATAAGGTTATGATACATACTGAAAATGAGAGCATTTGTAATGAAAGAGTAACAGCTGCAATATGTGATAATTGTTTGACAGAGAATAAAGAGAATTACCATGTAATTTTACATAAGGAACTATTGTGAAAACACTAAAATATGCCTATTAGCTAATAATTGGGAGGTTATCTATGCTATTAAAATTATCAATACAGAATAAGTTTCAGTTCAGAATGATCCCAGATATAAGAACTATAGTATTCGGACAAAGGGGGGAAATCCATTACATTGGTGGTTCGGAGATATTACCCCCACCATTGGATTCAATTAGGGAAGCTGAAGTCATCGGCGGACTAGGTACGGAACAGGATGGGGAAATGAAAGCCATTCTAGTTGAGCATAATTTAAGACTTGTTGTATACATAGCTAAGAAATTCGATAATACCGGTGTGGGAGTGGAGGATTTAATATCCATAGGGACTATAGGTCTCATTAAAGCAATTAATACCTTCAATCCTGATAAAAACATAAAGCTTGCTACATATGCCTCCCGCTGTATAGAGAACGAGATACTTATGTATCTTAGGCGTAACAATAAAACCAAGCTAGAGGTCTCAATTGATGAGCCTTTGAATGTAGATTGGGACGGCAATGAGCTTTTATTATCTGATATTCTTGGGACAGAGGAGGATGTCATCTACCGTAATATAGAGGAGGAAGTGGATAGAAAGCTTCTTAGAAAAGCTCTTTCTAAATTAAGTGAGCGAGAAAGAATAATTGTTGACTTAAGATTTGGACTTAACACAGATGACGGTGACGAAAAGACTCAAAAAGAAGTGGCAGACTTACTAGGAATATCCCAATCATATATATCAAGACTGGAGAAAAAGATTATAAAACGTTTAAAAAAAGAAATGGTACGCTTCGAATAAGACATGGAAGTTTCATCTGTCTTGTTTTGAAAATAATTACTTATGGTAATTATTTCATAGGGAAAATCAGTATAAAGAGCGCTCAAATAGTGAATCATTATTGTTAGCTATCTAATTAGTTTGCAGACTAATAAGAAATAATGACAAGATGATTCGGAGGTTTCGTTATGGCTCTTTATAAGGTAGAGATATGTGGCGTAAATACATCGAAGCTGCCATTACTAAAAAACAAGGAAAAGGAAGAATTATTTCAGAGAATCTTAAATGGTGATAAGGAAGCAAGAGAGCTTTATATCAAAGGAAATTTACGTCTTGTTCTATCCATAATCCAGAGATTTTCAAATAGCAACGAAAATGTTGATGACTTATTTCAGATAGGCTG
>CAZDWP010000262.1:0-3519 GCA_964508985.1 uncultured Herbinix sp.
TAACATATGAGCCCCATTCATTTTTAATTGAATAACCAGCAATTCCTGTTCCAATCACTGTAAATAGAGTTATGTTATCAACAAATATAAGGCGACTACTTCGCTTCATTTCTAGAAGGTGTTTGTATGCAAATGAAATGGCGCCCTTACCCTTTTGAAGTCCCTTCTCATTATCCATGACCTTTACCTTACGATTTATATTTGAAGATGTTCTTTTACCTTCCTTGTAATCTTTTAACCTCTGATATGTTACCTCTGTTGACTGAAGAACATCCTCATAATAATCTGCTTCCTGGGACGTTAACAGCGAAACAATCAGGACGCTACTTACTAGAAATAATGCCAATGCTATCATAGCATTTACAATAGAGCCTGTTAGAATGCCCTTAAGGAACATAGTTACCCAACCTACAATAGGTAAATATCCAAACAACTTATGATCAACCAATAGTCTTACAGCGCCTAATAAACCTACTTGTTCCTTTTGACTTATCATATATGTTGCAATAATAAGTATAGCAAAAAACACATATAGTAATGTTTTCACTATATTCTTTCTATTTTGATTACCATTACTGAAGATATATATACCTATAGAGTATATCTGGCAAAAAAATATCATTACTGTATAAATAATAAACAGTGACACTATATCCCTAAAGCCGAATCCGAACGTATCTACAAGGTTAGGTATTTGATAGAATATGAATATAGATGTAATCATTGACTTACCTATGGTGCTTAACAAACCATAGAATAATATTTTCCTAGTAGAGATAGGAGCAACAAATAATAATCCTACATCCGCCATGGTAAAGAATGTAGAGCCAGTAGATATGCCACTGTAAGTAAATGTAAATAAATACAGTAGACCAAATCCACTTAAAAACATATACATATATCTTTGATCGATATGCATTTTTGTTGTCGACAACTTAGGTGCAAAAATCTGATAAAGTATAAAGGCTATGATAAAAACTAGAATAAAGGCATATAGAATCATTAGCCCCGGTTTCTTTCGGAGGGCTAAAATCTTATTTTTTGTCCGGGTCAATATAAGATAAGCTAATGCTTTCATATCATCAATTCTCCCTTTTCGTTATTCGGAAGAATAAAGTTTCTAAATCCTCTTCTGCTTCTTCCATTTCATTTCTTTTACGACATGTAACAATTTTACCATCCATCATTATATTGACACTATTCCAAAACCCATTAACACTATCAAGCATATGAGTACTTATTAATATTGCGTTTCCAGCTTGCTGTTGCTCAATAATCATATTTTTAAGCTCTTTAATGGCTTGCGGATCCAAACCGACCATTGGCTCATCAAAAAGTATCAGCTTTGGTTGCGGAAGAAAGCCACAGCAAATACTAAGCTTTTGCTGCATTCCCTTTGATAATTCGCTTCCCAGCTTCTTTTTCTTATCATCCAGCTCAAATCTCTCAATTAATTTCTCTGCTCTATCCCTCCAGTTTTCTAAAGAATATGCCCTTGCAATAAATTCCATATGCTCCCATATCGTGAGCATATCATAGAGTGCAGGTACCTCCGGTATATATCCTAGATATCTTTTGGCTTGGAGAGTCTTGTTTTTATTTCCACATATTTCTATGCTACCTATAAATTTTAATAGACCTGAAATGCATTTTATTAAAGTTGATTTTCCGGCACCATTAGGACCCAACAATAAAGACACCTCTCCAGCATTAACCCCGAAGCTGATATTATCATTAGCAACCAGCTTTCCATATTTTTTCGTAACATTATTGACTACTAACATTGACCAATCCCCCACTCAATTTATGTATTATATTTTGATATAAATATACTTTCCTTATTATATCAGTTGTCCCTGTAATTTCCAATCATAATTTTAAAGACAAGGGCAAGACAAAGGGACTTTTTTGCTGTTTGTCTTCCCTGTATCATTCTATGTGACCTAGTCACAATCTTGTTCGAAATATTACCATCCCTCTGCATAAGATACAGTATAACAATTAAAAGGAGGCTTATATATATATGAGCGACTTAACATCTACATCTTACGAAAAAGATTACTGCGGTAATAACAAATGTGATACCGGTAATAATTCCATGTTAATGATATTCTTACTACTATTTCTATGTGGAGGTGACAATGGCTTACTAGGTGGTGGCGGATGCGGCACCGGCGATTCCTGTGGCTGTGGCGGTGGAATGAATGGCATCATGCCCTTAATATTAATTCTTTGCTTATGTGGCGGTTTCTAGCTCCATGATACAGTTATAACCCTCATAGTACAAAAAAACTTCTAATTTTTATTCAAAAAGACACGGGTTTCCCGTGTCTTTTTGAATAAAAATTGGTACCTGGTACCGACATTTAACGACTTAATAAGACAGCAGAAACGCCCCTGTGTCTTATTCTACTGTTACTGATTTTGCTAGATTTCTAGGCTTATCAACATCCAGACCTCTTGCCACACTAATATAATAACCCATTAGCTGTAATGGTATTACTGCAAGGCTAGTTGTAAAATGCTTATCTGTCTTTGGAATATATGATACAAAGTCGGCTGTGTCCTCTATATTATAGTTGCCAGCATTGGTTAGGCCCATGAGATATGCACCACGGCTTTTAACCTCAATCATGTTACTTATTGTTTTCTCATAGAGCTCTTCTTGCGTAAGTACTCCTATAACAAGAGTTCCGTCTTCGATAAGGCTTATGGTGCCATGCTTAAGCTCTCCCGCTGCATAGGCTTCGGAATGGATGTAGCTAATTTCCTTCATCTTAAGACTTCCCTCCAAGGAAATGGCATAATCTATACCACGTCCGATAAAGAAGATGTCCTTTGCATTGGAGAATTTGGTAGCAAACCACTGAATTCGTTCCTTTTCATCTAACAGTCTACTTATCTTATCTGGAAGTGTTAATAGCTCAGTAACCAGTTTTTTATAATATTTTTCATCGATTTCATTTCTAGCCCATGCAAACTGAATCCCTAAGGCATATGTAATTATTAGCTGTGCACTATATGCTTTGGTCGTGGCAACAGCAATCTCAGGACCTGCTAAGGTGTAACAGACATTGTCCGCTTCTCTTGCTATGGAGGAACCTAATACGTTAACGATTGCCAAAGTCTTAATCCCCAGACTTTTTGCTTCTCTTAGTGCAGCAAGACTATCTGCTGTTTCTCCTGATTGGCTAATAATTATGACAAGCCCCTTCTTATCCAGTAATGGCCCTCTATAACGAAATTCTGATGCCAATTCCACTCGAACAGGAATCCTTGCTAAATCTTCTATAACATATTGAGCCGCAACACCAACATGATATGCAGAACCACAAGCTACAATGTAAATCTGACTAATATCCCTAATACCATCATCTGTCAAACCCGCTTTAGACAGATTAATCTTACCATTTAACAGAACACTATTCAATGTCTCAGATACTGCTTTTGGCTGTTCATGAATCTCCTTTATCATAAAATGCTCGAAACCGGACTTTTCAGCAGCATCTGCATCCCATG
>CAZDWP010000263.1:0-3468 GCA_964508985.1 uncultured Herbinix sp.
AGCTATTGAAATTAATAACTAATAAAATGCTATGGATTGCATTAATAAGTGCAGCGACTCTAAACATTTTCTTATCAGTATGGTCAGCCAAGAATGATTTAATAGATCCTGACAGCTACAAGAAGCTATATACAGAGCTTCAAAAGATGAATGATGATAAGAATGAGTTGACAGAATATCTTAAGCAAAGAATGGACGCTATATCAAGAGAAGACTATTCTACTCTTATGCTCTATTACCAAGCTAAGGCTCAGCTTACGAAGGTTAGTAGCTATGAGACTTATCTTGATGGAATAGACAGCAGAGCAAAGGCTATGACAGCTGTATCCATTTTTGCTGATAAAGACAGCTTTGCCTACCGCAGTATACTACGTACACCACCAGCATATGAGCATCTAAAGGGTATACAGCCGTCATATATTAACTCCAAACCCATTACAGCTGCTACTGATTCGATTTATACAGATATACTTGCATTTTTACTAATATTTTTAATCACAATGCTCCTGATACTGGGTGAGAAGGAAAGAGGTCTCTTTGCATTATTAAGGCCTACTAAAAAAGGCAGAGTACAGCTACTATTTGCTAAGCTACTTGCGATTTATACTGGCTGTATCGTAATATTTATTCTACTGTATACAGGAAAGTATTACATATCTACTATTTTATATGGCTCATGTGACTTGACGAATGTAATTCAATCGGTTGAAGGCTTTATAGGTTCTACACTTAAGATATCCATAGGAGCTTATCTGATTATTTATGCACTTACTAAGCTTGCTGCATATTTTCTAATGGCATCATTCTTGACCTTTTTATGTATAATTGCAAAATCTGGTTTATTTGTATATGTGACCGCATCAGCCTATACCATAATCAGCTCCTTACTCTATATTCTTATTAAGGGTAACTCGTATTTGAGCATATTAAAATATATTAATCCAGTTTGTCTGATAGATACTAATGTATTGTACGAAAGCTATCTGGACTTGAATTTCTTCGGACAACCAATAAATTTATTAAAAGCTGGAATCATTATGCTCATTCTTGGCAATGTTCTGCTTGTTACAGTTAATTTAATCATTTTTTCAAAGCAAAAGAATCTGATATTCCATGATAGTAAAGTGGTTAAGTGGTTTTTTGACAAAATTCATATTAAAAGAAGAGTTTCATCAAGCCTGTGGAGGTATGAATCCTATAAAATATTAATAATTAATAAAGCCCTATTCATTCTCATAGCTATGGTATTACTTGGTTGGAATTCCTATAAAACATATCAAATGCCATTTTTTATGAATGATAGTATATATAAATTCTACGTAAATCAAGTTGAAGGTCCTATTGGTCAGGAGACTTATGAATATATTGAGAGTGAAAAGGCCAGGTATCAGAAAATAAAGGATGAAGTGGCATTTTTAGATCAACAGTTACGTGAGGGAAAAATCAATAGTTATGTGTATGAAAACCTGACACGTCCTTTTGGCTTGGAGCTTGGAAGAGAAATTGGTTTTTATATGTTGCAGAATAAAGTTCATGAACTTGAGCCCTATTATGAAAGAGCCGGTAATATAAAGCCGTGGCTAGTATATGATACCGGTTATAATCAGCTACTGGGGATAATGAAGAATGAGGATCTTAGCTTTTCCCACTTAATATTTCTTATAAGCTTAATTGCATGTGCAGCACCAATATATGCGACAGAGAATACTTTTGGTGCAAAACGTCTTCTTATGACAACACCTAAGGGAAGGCTACATTCCTTATATCGAAGATTTGGAATTGGAGCCATAGTTACTACAATACTCTTTATAGTAGCATATCTGCCGGGAGTGGTAAATCTCTTAAAAAGCTACGGAACTGGTGGGATAGAAGCACCTGTCCAAAGTATTTCACGGTATCATGACTTGCCTTTTACCATATCTATAGGTGGCTTCATATGCCTGATATATGGTATACGATTGCTGGCAGCCCTACTGATGTTAGCACTTGTATTATGTATCTCATATTTTTCAAAGAATATTGCAACAGCACTTTCCTTCGCTTCTGCAGTCTTTATAGCTCCTTATGTAATGGTATTGTTGGGTCTTGACTTTGTATCCTCTCTTCTGTGGAATCCTAATATCATAGTCTGTGATTATTTCATGGATGCAGCTTTAGGTGCTAAGCAGTACATACTGATTATTAATATTATGGCTATTGTGGTGCTTGGATTTTATGCAATTAGAAAAACATTTCTTCATATTAAAAATGCATATAATTAATTTATTAGGAATGTTATATCAGAGGTGGTATGACTAGCATAAAAACATATGAATAAGGTAAATAGAATTAATAATTTATGTCCAGTATTAAAGGTATCTCTGTGGTTATACCATGGGATATCTTTTTTCCTGTGGAAAAATATTATTACAAGCTATTTATCTTATATGACATAAGGGTAAAAGACCACATTGTCTAATTCAACATATAGTTTCATACTAATTGATTTGCCTTATGTTGAACATTAATGGAAGTAAATCCATATTGACCCTTAAACATATAAAATCCTATAATAAATAGTATCTTTTGTTACATAATTTAAAAATTAGTATAAAATATTTTTTCTATATGTTATAATAATATAGTGTGCCCAAATGGCATGAATTTGTTTAATATTTAACACAATATAAGAGAAAGAAGGATTATGAGAATGGCTAGGTTAACATTTCTGGGTAAGGTCCATAAGTATAGTGGCAAGGAATTATCTATGGATAAACCCACAACTGTTCTTTTACCAAAGGACGATTTAGTATTCCCCTTGTCACAGCATATCGGGGCACCGGCAAAACCACTGGTGTCAAAGGGTGATCCGGTATTGGTTGGCCAGAAGATTGGTGAAGCTTGTGGCCTGATTTCATCTAATATCATTAGCTCGGTATCCGGAACTGTTAAAGCGATAGATAAGAGGCTTACAGCAACCGGTAAAATGGTAGAATCCATCATTGTTACTAATGATAATGAATATACTAAAATTGATGGATTGGGACAAGACCGTGACTATACTAAGATGTCTGATGATGAGATCAGGGAAGCGGTTAAGGAGGCTGGCATTGTAGGTCTTGGAGGAGCTGGGTTTCCTACACATGTTAAACTTACACCAAAGGATCCAAGCAAAATCGATTATGTAATCGTTAATGGTGCCGAAAGTGAGCCATATCTGACATCAGATTATAGGCTTATGTTAGAAGATCCGGAGAAGATCATTGGTGGATTAAAAATTATGCTTCGTTTATTTGGGAAAGCCAAAGGCATTATCGCTATTGAGGATAATAAGCCCAAAGCTATAGATAAATTCGGGGAACTTGTTGCAGAGGAATCTAATATTGAAATCAAGGTTCTCAAGAATAAGTATCCACAGGGTGGCGAACGTCAATTGGTTTATGCAACTACAGGAAGAAAGCTGAATTCAAAAAAGCTTCCTGCTGATGT
>CAZDWP010000264.1:0-3416 GCA_964508985.1 uncultured Herbinix sp.
GATTGAGGAGTTCGGAGCAGATGCCATCCGCTATTTCCTGCTCAGGGAAATCATAGAACAGAGGTCTTATAACTGGTGTGCCCTTCTCGTGAGCAGCCTTCATCTGTTCTGTTACATATGGTCTTAAGGTTTCTCGAGTCATTGTGTAAACCTTAAGCATATCATACACCTCTTCTCCATAGCTCCAAAGCTCATTCTCTGCACCACTTCCAAATGGCTCATTAAACATTTTTGAAGCATTTGAAATTGAGAAATCAATAGGAGAGCGGAAGCCATGCAACCTTGTAACAGGGCAAAACAGTCCAAATTGGAACCAACGAACTAGTAATTCATGGAATTTTGGGTCTCTAATATCTCCACCTGTAAATCCACCGATATCTGTTGTCCACCAAGGTATACCAGATAGTCCTGCATTCAGACCTGCAGATACCTGTCTTCTAAGACACTCAAAGGTAGAATGAACATCCCCGGACCATAGCAAGGTACCGTATCTCTGGCTACCAGCCCATACGCAGCGAATTAGATTTAGGATGTTTTCCTGTCCTTCTGCTTTCATGCCTTCATAAAACGCCTTAGCATATTCAAACGGATAGATATTACTTACCTTAACAGCTGGTCCATTATAATAACGGAAATTATCAAAATCATAATGGAACATGTAGTCTGGTTCCGCTTCATCCAGCCAGAAGATTTTTATGCCATAATCATAATAGTTCTTCTTAGCTTTATCCCATACATATTTTCTGGCTTCAGGATTCATCGCATCAAAGTATACCTCATTACCCATGAAATTCATGTTTGTGGGAGTAGCTCTCTCAGATCTAACCAGATATCCCAGTTCTTTCATTTCTTCATAGTTTTCACTATTAACATCTACAGTTGGCCAGATTGATACCATTAGCTCAATACCCATTTCCTTGAGCTCATCAACCATTGCTTGGGGATCGGGCCAGAATTCAGTATCAAACTTCCAATCGCCCTGCTCTGTCCAGTGGAAAAAGTCACAAACTATAACAGATATAGGTAAACCTCTTCTTTTATACTCTCTTGCGACTTCCATTAGCTCATCTTGTGTCTTATAACGCAGCTTACACTGCCAGAAACCTGTAGCAAAATCAGGCATCATTGGGGTCTTACCTGTAGCGGTAGCATAGGCTTCCTCAATCTCAGCTGGTGTATCGCCTGCTGTGATCCAAAGATCTATATGCTCTGAACATTCTGCCTCCCATATTGTCACATTATTAGCAAATGTAACCTGTCCTATCGCAGGATTATTCCAAAGCATGCCATAGCCTAAGCTGGATAATGCAAAAGGTACGCTTGCTTGTGAATTTCTCTGAGCTAACTCTACTGTACAACCCTTAATATTAAGCTGTCTTTCCTGGCGTTGTCCTAATCCATAGATTCTTTCATCATCATTTCCTTCAAAGCGAAGCTTGATTTTATAATCTCCTGTTCCAATTATGGGCTTGTATTCCCTACCAAATACAGCTAGTGCACTTGTCTTATCTCCACCCTCGTTAACTCTCCAGGATTCCTCTAGTAGGGTCTCACCCCTTTGATTATAGTAGCTTAGCCAACCAAATTGATTGATTTTCGCTGTTATTTTTCCGTTAGTTATTGAGGCTTCTTTTTCCTCAATGGATATCTCTGCTTTACATTCATTTGGTTCTAATAGCGCCCATTCATTTTGGCTTATCATTGATGTTTTTGTTGCTCTAACGCGAAGGCTGTTTTCACCCCAAGGTTCAACACATAATGTTTCACCATTGTTAATATAAATTAGTTTGTTATTTTCTTGCTTAAGTGCCATAATAAGTCCTCCTTTTCTAAACCTCATTTATCCATACTGTCATTTCATTTTCACCGCGGTTAGCCCAAGTGTAATAAGGAATAAATGATAACATTACTTCCTTATAATCACAATTCGGCTCAGATGTATAAAGCTCTTCCTCACCTTTGTTTACTAGTTTCAATCCCTTTGTTTGGATTTCTACTATTCCCTCTAGCTTATTTGGCTTATTAATAACCTTTAGCTCAGAATCCTTAGGCAGATGAATCTGTTGCAGGCCCTTTGTGTTGTCAACCTCTTCTAAGCAATATACTATTGGACCTCGCTGGATTGCTACCTTACCTATATTCTTTGAAACCTTAGGGTTGGAATACATACGACGTGGCTGCATGTCCAGTTCAAGCACAATTACATCTTTCTCGCTCCATTCTCTTCTTATCTTGAAATAGCCATTTTGTAGATGACCCATTACCTCAATTCCATTAACCTTTACCTCCCAGTTCTTTTTACTCCAATCTGGAATACGAAGATTAATTGAAAATTCCCCTGCTGAAAGTACTTTTGTTTTTATTCTACCTTCATATGGATAATTTGTTTCCATGTATAAGGCCACCTTGGTGCTTTGTATATCGAGAGTTGCTTCATTTTGCATATAAAGATTAATGTATATTTCATCCTCCTTGATTGTATACAGATACTCAGGCAGAGAGGTTATCATTCTTGCTAGATTCGGAGGGCAGCATGCACAACCAAACCAAGAGGGTCTAACTGGTAAAACATGCTTCCTGTTAGGATTCTCTCTACTTGCTACAGGATCTACTTCCAAAGGATTTACATAAAAGAAGCTTTTTCCATCTAGTGACATACCGGCTATGCAGGTATTAAACAAAGCACGCTCCATGGTATCAGCATAGCTACTATCCTGCTCGACCAAGAGCATTCTTTGCATAAAGAACATAAGCCCTATGGATGCACATGTTTCTCCATAAACTAGGTCGTTAGGTAGGTCGTAATCAAAGGTAAACATTTCACCATTTGGAGTCGAACCAATTCCTCCGGTTATATACATCCTTCTTTCAGACATATTCTTATACAATTGCTTACAAGTATCAAGTAGCTCCTCATCATTTGTAATCCTTGCAACATCTACTGCACCGGAAGCCATATACATACATCTTACAGCATGTCCATAGAATTCATTTTGTTCTCTAATTGGTTTATGGTATTGAGCATATTTTCTACCATTGCTATACATACCGTATGGGGGATATAGATAATCAAAATGTGCCGCATGCTCACGTTTTTCAAATTCATCGTCAAAATAAATCGGTTCCTTACCACGCTCTTCTATGAAAAACTTTGCCAGCTTTAGATGCTTGGGCTCCTTGGTCACTTCATAAAGCTTAACAAGTGCAAGCTCAATTTCTTCATGACCAGGATAACCGGGTAGCTTTCCTTCCTCCTTCGGGCCTAGAACGCTATCTATACAATCTACCATTTTGCATACAATATCTATGAATTTTTGTTTTCCAGTGGCATGATAATAGGCTACTGCAGCCTCAATCATATGACCGGCACAATAAAGCTCATGACACTCACATAGATTCTTAAATCTATTTTCCGG
>CAZDWP010000265.1:0-3392 GCA_964508985.1 uncultured Herbinix sp.
CTACAAATCAAGATATGCGTCGCTATGAACGTCCTCATATTAATGAGGTTTGGTGTGGCGATAGCAGTGTTGGTCCTTATCTAAAAACAGAAGATGGAAAGAAACACAGGGTATACATAATTGCACCAATTGACGATGCAAGCCGTTTTATCGTTGGAATTGACGTCTTTTTCAATGATAACTTTATCAACCTCATGTCTGTTATGAAATCAGCTGTTGCCAAATATGGCCGTCCACAATTATTCAATTTCGATAATGGCAGCTCTTACAAAAACAAGCAGATAAAAATAACATCATCTTAGTCCACATAATGCCGCTAATTCATCTTCATGTCCTTTCCATAATGCTTCATGGTCATCTACTTCAACCCCCTTTTCCATCGCCTCTTTGAGCATTTCTAGTGACGGTATGGTATAAATCCTTGTCGTTTGAGTGGATGCATGTCCTAAAATTCTCGATATAAGTTCTATATCTACACCATTTGAATTAAGAAATCTCACAAGTAGAAAATTATAATAATGTTGCTTAAACAAATGATGGCCTGAGGATGCTTCTTCTTGTTCTGAACCAGAGAATTTTACACCACTTTTAAAAAATAGTGATAAAACATGATTAAGTATAAATCCTTTGAAAGTGCCTATTTTCAAGGCTTTTAGCCACTTAATAAACATGATAAAGGGAAGGTTTCAAAACCTCCCCTTTTTATCGAATAGCCTGCTGGTAAACAGTGGGCTATTTGCTTTTATGCAGTGTTTATAGGCATTACAGCGATTTTTATTCAATATATAATGATCTGGATTTGAAGTATTTTTCTAGTTTTACACCCACTTGTTACTTTAAAATAGTAAGGGCAAAAAAATCAAATAAAAAAGCAGGTATTTGGTCATTTGAAATCGTACCCGCTTTAAAATCGATTCATCTATGAAATACCGTAATTGGTTTAGAGATTTATTGCTTTATCAATTAACTTTTGATTATATTCTTCTAAATTTGCCAATATATCTATGTAAAAATCCGGATAGCTTGACCGCAAATCACTTACTATATTTCCTATGTCATTCCCACTTACTACCACTTGCTTACCCGTTTGTTCCGGAAATTATTAATCCGGGTCTCCACTTAAATGATTTTCTTCCTATATGCTTATCATAGTATGGTGTGTATATTTTGCATACTTTTCCTATCATTTAACGACCTCCAGGTCGTTAAATTCATCGTAATACATGCCCCATGCATAGTTGATTGAGCGCACATTCTCAGCATCTCTTTTTATATCCTCAAGTCGAATATCTCTATTGCCTCTTTGCTCGGATGTAAGCCCTTCTCTGCTCTTCCTCCATGAATACTCCTTATGAGTTAGATCTTTAAGTTCCGTAGATCTCATTGATCCATACTGGTGCATCACATTTCTAATTATATATGCGGTGTTAATGAAGTAACTGGATTGTCAGCTAGTGCTATAGAAAATCTTGCTAGGATTAAAAATAATGCAGCATCAATTTTTGATCGTACTGATATACTAGAAAGAAGAAAAAGAAAAGGCAGCAGAAATGGTATATTCCATGTCTACTGCCTAATTTATTTAATAATTGATGTACGATTGATGTCAAATCATATTACTGTTATATGTTACAATTTCTAACAGCCCCTATTTACAGGACTTCTAGGGTCTATACCAACTTAATACTACTGTAATAATCCATTAGAAGGGGAATCCTCCCAATCCGCCTAGTCCACCTGTAATATCTCCCATTACCTGAGAGCTTTCCTCTTCCATTAATCTTAAGGCTTCATTGGTAGCTGCTACGATAAGATCCTCTAGCATCTCAACATCATCAGGATCAACCACTTCCTGAGCTATCTTAACTGATGCTACCTCTTTCTTTCCTGTAACGGTAACCTTTACTGCACCACCACCTGCACTGGCCTCCCAGACCTTATCCTCTAGCTCCTTGGTCTTTTCCTCCATTTGCTTCTGCATACGCTGTGCCTGTTTCATCAAATTATTCATATTTCCGGGTATTCCTCCACCGGGAAATCCACCTTTTCTTGCCATAATGATTAGCTCCTTTCATTCTCAAGAGTATCTTCCTTTATATTATAGTATGAAGCCTTGTACTCTTCTATAATGTTTTTAATTAATAAGTTACTTATATAGTATTACTCATATTGGATGGGTACCTTGACCACCTTTGTAAGGTCAAAAACATCCCTCATATTTTCTTTATCATTATCTATACATCTTACATTAATCTGTACTGACTTTTGAAGCATTTTAGAAATTGTATCATTTATAACTTTTCTATTCTTCTCACTACTTACAAGCTCCTTATCAAAGTCATTTGCCACCACAATCATAGGTCCCATATTGCCGTCTATGCTCAGGGTAGCACCACTAAGCGCCGAACCCAGAGCAGGGGCTCTCTTTGTGACTTGCACCATGATATTATTCCAGATGCTTGCTATTTTTTTCAGATCCTCAGGCAATGCATCCGGTAATATCTCTTGCTTTGTAATCGGCTCGGGCTCATCCTCGGATTGTTTGCTCTTCTTATTATCTGATTTTACCACTATGCCCTTCTCAAGCTTATCTTCTATTATTCTAAGGCGATTAATTATCGAGTCATAATTTCTCTCCATCTGAGGCTTGCATAGCTTTATTAATGCCATCTCTAGCAAGACTCTTTTTCTTGGAGCATAGCGAATCTGGTTGGACAGCTCTGAGAATATCCTTATATACCTCATAATTATGTCCTCATCCATGGACTCTGCTTCTTTCTTTAGTAGCTCCAAATTCTCCGTGGCTATATCTATGATAATATCATTTACATTCTCGGTAGTCTTTACAAGAAGTAGGTTTCTAAGATACCAGATAAAATCAATTACAAATTGCGATAGCTCCCGGCCTCCGGTTTCCACTTCATCCAGTATCCTTATGCATCTCAATACATCTTGATTACTAACTGCTTCTAAAAGCTGTGAGAACACCTTAGTATCCACAGTTCCTAGCACATCAAGGACATTGTCATAGGTTAGGGTCTGATCAAGATAAAATGAAATACATTGATCAAGAAGACTTAGGGCATCTCTTAGGGAACCGTCAGCCATTCTTGCAATATATCTGATTGCCTTATCCTCTACATCAAGCTTTTCCTCATCCATAAGCTCGCGAAGACGGTCTGCTATAATGTCTATGGTTATTCTCTTAAAATCGTATCTCTGACACCTCGATAATATGGTGACTGGGATTTTGTGAACCTCTGTAGTAGCCAGTATAAATATAACATAAGAAGGAGGCTCCTCTATGGTCTTTAGCAGAGCATTGAATGCCCCGGTTGAAAGCATATGAACCTCGTCAATAATATATACCTTATATTTACCCTCAGTGGGTG
>CAZDWP010000266.1:0-1622 GCA_964508985.1 uncultured Herbinix sp.
TGAAACTTCTTGCACCTGTTGGGCAATACGTTTAACTGATGTGCTCGACTACAATGGTATTATTATTACCTTAGGCAAAGAATCTCCAAGTATAAAAGCGAACCGTTTTATTGAATGGTTTACATACTGCGATGAAAGATAATACTACGAAGAAAATGATTAATTAAAAAAATAGTTTTACTGTATAGTTATCTTATGAATACCAACCTTGATTTCACCTTTTAAAATATATGTGATATGAATGCTTTCAGATATTGGTTAACAGCAGCAATTGTTATTATCATGTCGTGGACATTGAACACGACGAGTGCTCAAAAGAATATTGTAATTGAAAATGATCAACTACAATTAGTAATCGGAGATAATGCTATAACAAAAAGCTTAGTTTATAAGCCCACTAATGAGGAGTGCTTAATCGCACATGATAGCATTCCCATATTTTCAGTTACTCAAGAGAGGCCCTATCACAATGAAATTAAGTTGGCACACCCCAACAAGAGGATGACCTTTAAGGCAAATTCAATTAGAAGGGAGGGCAATAAACTGGTTGTTGGTTTTGAGCTTGTACCATATGATGCGGTTATCCGCATAAAAGAGACACCTGATTACATAGCCTTCACATTCGAAGATTTTATAATCCATCCGAATGCATATCCTACCTGGTTTGGGATAACTCCACCCCCAGCAACCGAAATTTGCTTCTTGCAACTACCGATACGCAATCGTAAAAACTTTGGAGAATGGTTGAATGTAAGTTGGGATGACAAAATTGCTGTCAATGTGTTGGGTACTGACCAATATGCCCGTATAGATGCCGACGAACGCAATGGTTATCGCATATTGAGGGCTGATGCTGTGAAAGATGTCAGGTTGAGAGATGTGGGGGCAGCTTTAATTGTTACAAATTCCGAGAATTTATTAGACAAAATTGCTCAAATTGAAGAAGATTACAATCTTCCGAAAGGTGTGAAGAGTCGAAGAGACTGTCAAACCAAATTATCTTACTATTGGTCGAGCAATGTGAATCTACAGAACCTTGACCAACATCTGAAATATGCTAAAATGGGTGGATTTCGCAACTTTATGATTTACTATCCTGCCTTTTTAGCAGGTAGTGGATACAGAAACTTGGGCGATTATGACTACAATAAATCGCTTTTCCCCAATGGAAAGGACGATTTGCAGTCGATGTTAAAGAAAATTGAAGGTGCTGGTCTCATTCCTGGACTACATGTATTGCATTCGCATATTGGTAGAGACAGCAGATATGTAACTCCTATACCTGACCATCGCCTCAATATGTTGAGATATTTTACTTTGGCAAAACCGCTGAGTATGGATGACACTGAAATATATGTTTCGAAAAATCCAGTTGAAACTAATTTGGCGGATGGCACCCGTGTGCTGAAAATTGGGTCAGAGTTAATATCTTTTGAGAGCTTTACCACCATTGCACCCTATAAATTTATTGGATGCAAGAGAGGTATTGACAAAACAACCATAAACGCTCAGCCTGTTGGCTATACTTTTGGATTGTTGGACGTAAGTGAGTTTGGAGCTACAAGTGTATACATCGATCAGGATACAGATTTGCAAGATGAGGTAGCCGAAAAAATAGCAGA
>CAZDWP010000266.1:1632-3371 GCA_964508985.1 uncultured Herbinix sp.
ATTTAAATACATTTATTTCGATGGTTCGGAGGGTGTGAATGATCCATTCTGGTTTCATGTCGCATCTGCACAACATAAAGTTTTCAAACGATTGGAACCTCAACCATTATTTGCCGAAGGTGCAGCCAAAACACATTTCAGTTGGCACATGTTGAGTGGGGGAAATGCATTTGATGTATTTCCACCCGAGACTTTGAAAGAAGAAATACGCAAATGGCCCTCAGAAGAAGCACCGCGGATGCAGCAAGACTTCACCCGTATCAATTTTGGTTGGCTTGGTTATGTGGTACCCAATGAAAAAACAATTGGAACGCAGCCTGATATGTTGGAATTTGTAACCAGTAGGGCTGCTGCTTGGGATTGCCCCGTTTCTATTCAAACAAACATAAGCAAGTTTGAAGAACATCCTCGAACTGCTGATAACTTTGAGGTTTTTCGTCGCTGGGAAGAGGCTCGGGTTCAGAATTGGTTGACCGATGCACAGAAAAAGGATTTGCAAGATTTGCAACAAGAGCATATTTTGTTGTTAGATGAGAAAGGTAAGATGGAACTACAACCTTATCATCAAATTGAACATGTTGCTCATGGAAGTAAAGAGGTGCGTGCTTTTATCTTTCAACGAGGAGCAGACATGTATGTAGTTTATTGGCATACCTCTGGTAGTGGTAAAATGAAATTGCCATTGGATAAATCAAAGGTTCAACTGTGATTCCTGTTTCTAACAGACGTTATTTAAAAGCAACTAATATGAGCAAGGATCAGCTCATAAATGCATTCGGTGAAGCCGAGATTATAAATTAATTATAAATTGTTGTAAACAATGAAGATAAAAGGGGGGCGTCTGTTCTAATTTTCGTCCCTTTTAATCTGACAATCATAAAAAATGATAGCTATGAATATAAAATTGTTTCTCACGAACTTGTTTTTTTTCTTATCGTTACTACTTGTTGCCCAAAAGATACAAATTACCCATGGGCCATACCTTCAAGCCATGACAGAAGAGGGAGTAACCATTGTGTGGACCACCAACAAGGAGTCAGTTTCGTGGGTAGAAATTGCACCTGACGGCACCGATAGTTTCTATGCACAAGAACGCACACCGTTTTATGATACAAAGCACGGCAATAGGGTGATTGATTCTTTGCACACAGTGAGGGTCGAGGGATTGCAACCTGGAACAACTTATCGTTACCGCATTTTTTCGAAAGAGGTAATGGGAAATCAAGGTCATCGCATCATGTATGGCAACATTGCTTCTACAGATGTGTATCGTAAGAAGCCATTTAGCTTTACCACGCTCAATAAAAATAAATCAGACATCACTTTTAAGATGGTGAACGACATCCACAACCGAGCAGATATGCTTAGCAATATGTTGCGAGATGTAAAGCGCGAAAATACCGATCTTGTGCTCTTCAATGGTGACATGGTTTCAACGATGACGAACGAAAAAGTTATTTTCGATGGTTTCATGGATAGCGTTGTCACACTTTTCGCATCAGAAGTGCCCATATTTTATGCTCGTGGCAATCATGAAACGCGTGGTGCATTCAGTGTTAAGTTTCCAGACTACTTCCCCACCACTACCAATAACCTTTATTATACCTTCAGGCAAGGGCCCGTACAATTTATTGTGTTGGATGGAGGAGAAGATAAACCCGATTCGGACATCGAATACTCAGAATTGTCGCAATTTGATGCCTACAGAACCAAACAGCAAGCGTGGTTGAAGGAGGTTG
>CAZDWP010000267.1:0-3356 GCA_964508985.1 uncultured Herbinix sp.
TTGTTCCTCGTATATCTGCCTCAGCTCATCGACTGGCTTAATCAGCACAATCATTCTTTGCTCCTTTATCCTTACAGCCTTCTTAACAGGCATCACAGTCTTAAGAGCATCATTGATTGTTCCTCCGAAGGTCTCCTTTATCCAATATGCTAGATAAATTAAATGGCTTTCAATAACAGGTGCACCCTCTATTACAGAGCTTAGGGGCTTAATCTTTTCTACGCTTATTTTAGGCTCATTTGAGAGTCCAACTATATATCCATTGATTGTACGATTACCCATACCAAAGGGCACTATCACAGGAGCACCGATAACCGCCAGCGATAAAAATTCATCCGGAATGGCATACTGGTATGTCTTGTCAAGATTTTCATGAGAAATATCAATTATGATATCAGCATAGATATGATAAGTCATATCAGCCCTCCTTTGTGTTGTATATTATATCATATTTAGACGTATTAGGAACTCAAAATCTACGAGTTTATCGCTGACATAACAAGCTCTCTGTCATCCATGTGGTGCTTTACGCCTTTAATTTCTTGGTAATCCTCATGGCCTTTTCCGGCTATTATTATGACATCTCCTTCTTCGGCATTATCTATACAATACTTAATGGCTTCTCTGCGATCAGTAATCTTTATATATCTTCCTGGAGCTTTTTTAACGCCTGTTATAATATCATTTACAATATCCTCAGGCTCTTCAAACCTTGGGTTATCCGATGTAACTACGGTAAGGTCCGCCATCTTGGAGGATATTTCACCCATCAGATATCTTCTATCCTTCGATCGATTTCCTCCGCAGCCAAATACACATACAATTCTTTTTGGATTATATTCCTTTATAGTAGTTAGTAAGCTCTCTAGGCTCATGGCATTATGAGCATAATCAATCATGACCGAATAATTGCGGTTAATAGGTACCAGTTCAACCCTACCTCTTACCTTGATTTCGCTCAAAGCCTCTATAATGTCGTTCTCACTTACATCAAAATGTCTGCATATGGCTATGGCGCATATGGAATTCAGGACATTAAATTTACCAGGAATATCTATAGCTACATCAAAATTCATTAGCCCTCTAATCCCATAGGATACGCCCAAATATCCCGGCTCATGTACTAGCTTGACATCAGTTGCCCTTATATCTGCATTTTCAGAAAATCCAAAGGTTTCTATTTTACAGGTATGACCTTCCATGATATCATCGGCATATTTATCATCTATATTAATTAGTCCTGTCTTGCATTGTCTGAATAATTGTCTTTTACATCTAAGATAATCATCAAAATCCTTATGCTCTTTATCACCTATGTGATCATATCCCAGATTAGTAAACACTCCATAGTCGAAGACAAATCCATCAATCCTAAAATGCAAAAATCCTTGAGACGATGCTTCCATAACCACGCATTGAATTCCTGCATCTACCATCTTGGCAAATGTCTGCTGAATTATATAGGATTCAGGTGTCGTATTATTAGCGGGAATCACCTCCTCACCAATAATAGTCTCAATGGTACCGATAAGTCCCGTCCTAATTCCAGTATTCTCAAGAATAGACTTAACCATATATGCAGTAGTTGTCTTCCCCTTGGTTCCAGTTATACCTATAGTAGTAAGTTTACTAGCAGGATGCCCAAAATAAGCCGCCGACATAAAAGCCAGTGCCCTTCTTGCATTATTCACTCTAATTACCGTAACATCCTTTGGTAAATCAATGTCCTTCTCAATTACAATTGCTGTCGCTCCCTTTTCTATTACCTGTGGGATATAATCGTGTCCATCTGTTACGGTACCGCTAATACATACAAATACCGACCCCTTATTTGCCTTCCTTGAATCATACACCAAATCTGTGACCAAAGTATGTGTGTCCCCCTGCAAACAGGTATAATCTAATTGTTCTAACATACTATCTAAATACATATATTTGCCTCCTATATAGCACTTTTTACTATATTATACTCGCATTATACCCATAATCTGTTGTGTGTTCTGTTATAAACATGGCAAATAGTGCTTTTATGGTACCTGGTACCTTTTTAATTATAGGCTAAAAAAGAATTTTGTAAAGAGGTGACGGAGACGGGGGTGTTGACACGTTACTAAAATAACAGCTTAAGCATACCGTCCTCATACTTTGCTGTTTGAATCTCTTTATTCTTTAGTTTGTCCGGTAAGATGAATTTTCTTCTTTCATTTTTTATTGTTAGTGTCAGTTCCCCCCCTTCTGCAATAGTTCCATGTCATTTAATTCAAAGAAGGGTAGCACAATACTAAAGACTTCTTTTCCATCCTCAACCATGGTTAAAAATATAGTGCTAGAAAACAGAATCTTTGATGGATCTGTACTCCCATATAATATGTAAGATGCTTCTTTAAGACGATTAATAGTTCTTAATTCATGCTTTAGGATCTCCATAAAAAAGATCGGGATTCCTGCAAAGCTTTCTTTAATATCCTCTATGGCATCCTCCTGATTTTTAATCCATTTATGAAAATAACCTCTGTGATACCGGGCTCAAAAGTCTAACAGCAAACTTTCCAATTGGAAAAAGCTTCTCCATATACCAGGCAAAGAGTTCAGGAAATTTAAGTAGAGACAAGGTTTCACCTGTAGGGGCACAATCAACAATAATTATCTTATATTCACCACTTTCATATATCTGCTTAATGCGAAGAAGCGAGAACAGTTCTTCAATACCCGGCATCATTAATAGGTCATCAAGGTCTTCATACTTAGCTTCTCCCATCGGCATCATTCGCTCCAAGGCCTTTACTAAGTGACTAAAATTTGTCTCCATTTCATATGAAGGATCAATTTCAAGTCCATAAGAATAATTAATTTATAATTTCTTATTGTAAATATTGATATATACATATAGGCTGATAATATGAATAAACAAAGCCCCGATTGAGATAAAACCAGCCACTTTATAATCGAGTACGACTAAAGTCAACGAAATGACAGACAGCATTAAAAGGGTTGTATACCATGTTGCACAACCTGCTTTTTCACGAATCCGGATATTTCGTTCATCCTTTTCATTAATTTCATACTGTTTCGCTTTTTGGGGGTCATTGTCAATCGTTCTTTTTCTGAGAATGCTAACTACTCCTACTCCGATAATCCCAGAGCCAAATCCTGATAAAACAAAAGGCAGTGTATGCAATGCTCCATCTGATGCAGGAATAAGGATCTTTAATAGTAATCCGGCTACGAATACAATAATCCCCATGTAAAAAATATAAGATTTAGACTGTTCTTTCATTCTTGCTCCTCCTCATAAATAAAAATTTCTTCAATGCTCATGCCAAAATATCTAGCTATTTTAAATGCCAGGATGATAG
>CAZDWP010000268.1:0-3353 GCA_964508985.1 uncultured Herbinix sp.
TAAGAAGCGGGAATTGCGAGCTTCAAAAGCTATGCTATGACTTAAAGGTCGAAGATGAGACTGTATATGAAGGTGAGCGCAATCACTATGAACTAGACACCTCCTCAGCCCATATGGTTAGAGATAATAATAAGTGTATTCTATGTCGTCGTTGCTCTGCAGTTTGTGAGCATGTACAGGGCATAGGAGTAATCGGAGCAAATGAGAGAGGCTTTACAACCAATATTGCCAGTGCATTTGACATGGGTCTAGGAGAAACAAGTTGTGTATCCTGCGGACAATGTATAGCTGTATGTCCTACAGGTGCATTATATGAGAAGGATTATACTGAGGATGTATTTTCGGCAATCCATAATCCTGAAAAATATGTTATTGTACAGACCGCACCCGCAGTACGTGCAGCCTTAGGAGAAGCCTTCGGTCTTCCAATTGGCACCAACGTTCAGGGTAAGATGGTTGCAGCACTTAGACGACTAGGCTTCGATAAGGTGTTTGATACGGATTTTGCTGCAGACTTAACCATCATGGAGGAAGCGAATGAATTTATTGACCGTGTTCAAAATGGTGGTGTGCTTCCGCTTATAACCTCCTGCTCACCCGGGTGGATTAAATACTGTGAGCATTATTATCCTGATATGCTAGACAATCTATCAAGCTGTAAATCACCTCAGCAAATGTTCGGAGCTATAACAAAGACCTACTATGCTCAGAAGATGGGTCTCGATCCTAAAGATATAGTTATGGTAAGTGTAATGCCTTGCACAGCTAAGAAATTTGAAATTGGCCGTGATGATCAGAATGCAGCCGGTGTACCGGATGTAGATATATCAATCACAACAAGAGAGCTTGCCAGAATGATAGAACGAGTCGGTCTGAACTTCTTGTCCCTTCCCGATGAGGATTTTGATGATCCTTTGGGACGTTCTACCGGTGCCGCAGTTATATTTGGTACAACCGGTGGTGTTATGGAGGCCGCTCTGCGTACAGCTGTTGAAACCCTAAGTGGTGAAGAGCTTCCTAACCCAGAATTTGCAGAGGTTAGAGGTACCGAGGGAATCAAGAAGGCAACCTATCACGTGGCCGGTATGGACGTGAACGTAGCTGTAGTCTCAGGACTTAATAATGCAAAAATCATATTAGATGAAATAAAGTCCGGTAATTCCCAGTATCATATAGTCGAGGTTATGGGATGCCCCGGAGGTTGTATAAATGGAGGCGGACAGCCACAGCAGCCAGCAAGCGTCAGAAATTATACGGATATTAGAGCTCTGCGTGCAAAGGCCCTCTATGATCAGGACGCTGCCTCATCAATCAGAAAGTCCCATGAAAATCCTTCAATTAAGAAGCTGTACGAGGAATTCTTGGAGACACCTGGTAGCCATAAGGCACATGATATCCTTCACACAACATACGTAAAGAGAACTGTAAATACTTTTTAATTAATAGAAAAGTTCCTCAAAGCTTATGATTTACTATAAAAAGCTTTGGGGAATTTTAATTTTCTGATTTATTGACTTTTTGTCAGATATTTCATATACTTAATATATAAATCATCTTCATATATTATAGTTATAGATACACTTATGTGGTATGCAGGTCGCTAAACGGCCAAACGGGAAGGAGCGGATTACTATGAAATATGCCTTGGAGCACCCTTTATTACTTCTTGATAACAGTAATATGAACACGCTTTTTAACGAAGGAGAATTCAAATGTACTAATATGACCTTTGAAGAGGCCAGAGAAATTATTGGTATGTATGAGAAAGATGAAATCGTTCTATGCTTCAATCATCCTGATACTTATGATATTATCTTTAATTACATCGGTATGCCCAAAAAAGATTATGAGTATAAGCAGATCCGTAATATGCGCCTTAACCAGGATGGTATTATATTTAAGATCTATGTCACCCCGTCTGAGACACAACCTATAATCCATGTCGACGATGTGGAAGCAAAAAAGATCCAGAACATCTACGTATATTGTGTACATATAACTAGAACAAAATAATAGAAACGAAAAAAGGTGCCAGGTACCATTACAAAAATAGTAATGGTACCTGGCACCTTTTAGTTATTTACATTCATTACATTTGCCATAGAAATAGGTAACGTGTCCTTCTACTTTTCCTGGAAAATTCTTATTAGCTAAATCGATTATTGAGTCTATAGCTTCCATCTCAATGTCCAGTACTCTCTTGCACTCATTACATAGGAAATGGTAGTGGTTGTGGGTATTACCATCATAGCGATCACTTTCGTCCATGCCGATAATTCTTATTATCTCTCCCCTATCAACAAGTAGTTTTAAATTTCTATAAACCGTCCCTAAGCTAATATTAGGATATATTTCTCTGATGTCCATGTATATAGTATCCGCAGTTGGATGTTCTTCTGTCCTTGATAAGTATTCTTTAATTGCTTCTCTCTGTCGGCTGTACTTAGTCATAGCCATA
Organism: uncultured Herbinix sp.; assembly: GCA_964508985.1. GTDB lineage: Bacteria > Bacillota > Clostridia > Lachnospirales > Lachnospiraceae > Mobilitalea. Next base: position 2,459 of record CAZDWP010000268.1, read on the forward strand.
ATAATCAACCCCTATTTTTGTTAATACTATATAGAATAATAGTAGTTATTATTATATCTACTTCTTAGCAATTAGTCAAGTTTTCACATTATTTTCGGTTAGCAGGCTCAATATTAAGGCTTTTTCCTTTAATCTTTGCCGATTTCATAGTCTGTATGACATCCGATGCATGTTCTCTAGGAACCTCAACAAATGTATACTTATCGTACATATCAATAGTACCGATTAATTTACCGGGCATTCCTGTCTCTCCAGCAATAGCACCGAGTATATCTCCCGGCCTGATTTTTTGGTTTTTACCAAGGTTAATGAACAATCTAACCATACCGTTCTCCGCACCTGTATCTTCAAAATCATAGGCTTCTTTATGCTCGGATTCATTCCTATCATCTCCTACCAGATACTTTAGGAAGGCTGCAGACAAATCAAGTGAGGTAAACTTCTCTTCCTCGTTTATTCTACTCTCGATGACATCAATCATCTTCGACAGATCCTCGTCCTCCATGATATTAAATACCTTATCTAGAATCTTGCTTGCCTTAACCTCTGTTACATCAACGACTGATGGGATTGGTTGAAGCTTAATCTTAGTCTTGCAATATCTTTGGATATCTCTAAGCTTATAGACTTCTCTTCCTACTACCAGTGTAAATGCCATCCCGGCTCTTCCTGCACGTCCTGTTCTACCTATTCTATGAACATAATATTCATCATCCTGGGGAACGTCATAGTTAAATACAGCCTCTACATCGTCCACATCAAGTCCTCTTGCTGCCACATCTGTTGCTACGAGAATTTCAGTTCTGCCGCTTCGAAAGCTTGCCATTACTCTATCCCTTTGTTGTTGCTTCATGTCTCCATGAAGCCCTTCAGCAAAGTAGCCCCTACCCTGAAG
>CAZDWP010000269.1:0-3333 GCA_964508985.1 uncultured Herbinix sp.
TTTTTGAAGAGAGATTCCCCGCTGATTTTATCAGTGAGGCAGTAGATCAGACAAGGGGCTGGTTTTACTCCTTGCTTGCTATCTCAACCCTGATATTTGGGGAAACATCCTTTAAGAATTGTATCGTACTTGGCCACGTACAGGATGAGAACGGTCAGAAGATGTCCAAATCCAAAGGAAATGCAATTGAGCCTATGGAAGCCCTTGCAAAGTACGGTGCTGATGCTATACGCTGGTACTTCTCAGTTAATTCTGCCCTATGGCTTCCCAACCGCTTCCATGGTGGGGCCGTTACGGAGGGTCAGAGAAAATTCATGGGCACATTCTGGAACACTTATGCATTCTATGTACTGTACGCTAATATTGATGAGTTTGATGCCTCAAAATACAAGCTTGAGTATGATAAGTTACCAGTTATGGATAAATGGCTCTTATCAAAGCTGAATAGCCTCATCAAGACTGTAGATGATTATCTTGATAATTATAAAATTACAGAGTCGGCAAGACTGATGTCCGATTTCGTAGATGAGCTTTCTAACTGGTATGTAAGAAGAAGCAGAGAGCGCTTCTGGGCAAAAGGTATGCCACAGGAAAAGATAAATGCTTATATGACTCTATATACAGCTCTTACCGAGCTTAGTAAGCTGGCGGCACCCTTTGTTCCCTTTATGACAGAGGATATTTATCAGAATCTTGTTGTAAATCTGGATAAGACAGCAGCAGAAAGCATCCACCTAAGCTCATATCCGACATTTAATGAAGATTACATCAATAAAGAGCTGGAAGATAACATGGAAGAGGTCTTAGAGATTGTTGTTCTGGGTCGTGCCTGTAGAAATACGGCTAATATCAAGAATCGTCAACCAATCGGTAAGATGTATGTGAAAGCAGATGATACACTTTCTGAGTTCTTTAAGGATATAATTGCAGATGAGCTTAATGTTAAGGATGTGCTATTTACCGACGATGTTAGAGACTTTACCTCCTACAGCTTTAAGCCACAGCTAAAAACATTGGGACCGAAGTTTGGTAAGCAGATTGGCTCAATAAGACAGATTCTATCAGGGCTAAATGGTAATGAAACCATGGATGAGATAAATAGCACAGGTAAGCTAGGTATCAACCTAGAGGGCTCAACAGTATACATCGAGAAGGAGGACCTTCTTATAGAAGCGGCTCAAGCCGAGGGCTATATATCCGATTCAGACCATGGAATCACAGTTGTTTTAGACATTAAGCTGTCTGAAGAGCTTATAGAAGAAGGCTTTGTCCGTGAAATTATTAGTAAGCTTCAAACCATGCGTAAGGATGCGGGCTTTGAGGTTATGGATCATATCCGTGTAAGCTCAGAGGGAAATGATAAGATAAAAGCTATACTGGAACGTAATGTCGATGAGATTAAATCAGAGGTGTTAGCAGACATAATGGAGCTTGGCAAGGCACAGGGTTATGTTGTAGAATGGAGCATTAATGGAGAGCAGGTTACCTTTGGTGTAGAAAGACTTTAAAACTAACTTACATTTACTTTTTCTCTATTTTGTACTATAATAAGTTTAACAAGAAATATATTTCACAGATAAGTAGATTATGAGCTCGAATATACACAATCTACTTATTGTGGACATTGGAAAGGTGGGTGTTCCATGAAGCTGATTTATGTAATTGTACGCAATATTGATAGCGGGGATGTTACAGCTGCATTAAATAAAGAGGGATACTATGTGACGAAGCTGGCGTCAACAGGTGGCTTTTTACGAGAAGGAAATACAACCTTAATGATCGGAACAGACGAGGAAAAGGTAGAAGACGTAATAGGAATCGTAAAGAAGGCTTGTGGTCCAAGAAAACAGATTATATCCAATCCGGTCGGAGTCGGTGAATACACCTCAATGAATGTAGCAGTTAATGTTGGAGGGGCGACCATATTTGTTATGGAAGTCGATCGCTTTGAGAAGATTTAATCATCTCATATGTACCAAAGATAATTTATAACTTAATATTCTATGGAAAGCCAAGTATAGATGCTTGGCTTTTCTTTTTATTGACAAATTGTATAAATTCTGTGAACTATTGATTTTTGCTTTATTTTTTAGGTCAGATATGTTATAAATGAATGAGTGCAGTTTGAAAGAAGGAAGAGGAAAGGGATAAGTAAATGAAGAAAATAGTAGTATTACTGATATTAAGCTTAAGCGTGATGGGTATATTGTCAGGCTGTGCCAAAAAGAATGATGACGATAATGGAGATAATGTGACGCCCACACCCGAGGTGACCAACGATGAACAGAACGAGCCAGAGATTAAAGAGGATGACATAGAGGATGGCACAGAAGATGGTGATAATGCTTTCGTCCCGATAGAGAACCCGGTAGCCAAGGAAGATTATGACTATAATGCTTATATAAAATTAGGTAAATACAAAGGCATTGAAGTTAAAGTAAAGCAACAGGAAATTACGGATGAGGATATTGATATTTCTACTCAAATGGAGCTAAATGATAACGGTATTGAACCAATTGAAGTAACTGACAGAGCAGTAAAGTTTGGAGATACAATTAATATAGACTTTGTAGGATATCATAACGGAGAGCCTTTTGCAGGAGGCGCTGCAGAAGCATTTGAGTTGACCATAGGCTCTAAAGCATTTATCGAAGGATTCGAAGAGCAGCTTATTGGCGCAGAGCTTAACAAGGAAACAGATATCAATGTGGTTTTCCCTGAGAATTATGGTAATGAAGCTCTATCAGGAGAGCCGGCTATATTTAAAGTAAAGGTTAATGGCATTAAGTACTTTGAACTTACAGAGGATTTTGTAAAGGATGTGATGGGCTTTGATTCTGAGGAAGCCTACAGGGAAAGCATACGTCAGGAGCTTATAGCTGCTAATACAGACATGCTGAATAGACAGAAAGAAAATGAAGTATATACTGCCGTTATTGGTGAATCTGAGATTACATTACCTGAAAATTTATTAGAGTATTATGAATCTGATATAAAGACTCAATATACCAATATTGCAGCAAGCTATGGCACAACACTAGAGAACTTTCTTAATATGTCACAATCTTCATTGGAGGAGTTTGACACAATAGCTAAATCCTATTCGGATAGTATGGCTACAAGAGAGTTGGTAATTAAGGCTATAAGTATAGCTGAAGGTATTGAGCTTACCGAAGAGGAATTCCAAGCTGGGGTAGCGAAATATGTTGAGCAATACGGCTATGAATCCGCTGAGGCATTTTTAGAAGAAGCAGATGCAGATGTGATTAGAGATGATCTATTATTTAATAAAATAATAGATTTTCTGGTAGCCGAAGCTATAGAGATTTAGTT
>CAZDWP010000270.1:0-3304 GCA_964508985.1 uncultured Herbinix sp.
ATAAAACAGCAGTTGAGATTGAGTGGATACTTGATACACCAGTTAGAGAAGATATCTATGAATATATTATAGAGTAAGAATAATGGAGAGATTAAATGAAAAGAGTTGAAGTTGATATAAATCTTTTGGAGCATTCGGCTGGGCTATGGCTAAGTAAAGATGAGATGGATTTTGTGAGGATGATGTCAATCTTTCCTTGCTCACAATCCTCAAGTATTCTTCTAAACTCAGCATGATTATCGGTCGTGCCGGAAATGTGTTTATTGGACCAACGGTAGTGATATCTTTTTCTATATTAGGATGGATTACAATGGTGGGAGCAGCACCTTATTCCGTAGATATATAAGGATGCCTTATAAAAAATTTCAGAGTATTTGTAAGTGCAAATATAGTTTAATCTTACGGAATTCAAAATAAATATATTCAGAATTATCACCATATTCCCTGATATTAATACAAATTCTGATAGACTACTTTTTGAAATAAAAAAGAAATAATATCAATACGGTATAATTGCATTTTATTGCACATAGTACTAAAATATTGCCAATGTATTTAATATATAAACACTCAAATCAAGAATATCTCTGTTGAAAAGAAGTGTCTATTAAAATAAGTAAAAAGCATAATGCATATATTCAGGAGGATATAAAAAGACATGAATAGAAATAAATGGGTACTATTCATTGTAGTGGTTGGGTTAATAATAATGACAAGTGGCTGTGGTAAACCCTTAAAAGAAGAAGATGACCTTGCTACTACACCTTCACCGGCTGAGGCTATTTCAGAAGCGCCAACTGTAACACCTGATGTAGAACCATTTACAACACCAGAGCTTGTACCGACAGAAGTTCCAACAATTACACCTATTAATACAGCAACAAATGAACTCAATGAGCTTTCTATGGAGGCTTATAATGGATTTTTAAACAATGGGACGAAGCTATCATTTGATCGATATATGCCAAGCGACTATATGGAGGGAGATATATTCAACAAGGGAAGTGAATATACACTTTCAGAGGTACTCGACACGGTTAAAGCATATTACTTTGAACATTTACCAGATAAGGACATTAAAGGTATAGATTATAGCTATATCGATTGTGGTAAGGATGGAGTTAGTGAGTTAGCTATTCGTTTTAATGGTATGAACCTTTATTATGAGGATGAAGATAGTACGCTTGTTTATATCATAAAATATATTGATGGAACATTATCACTTTGTTATTACTACGAGACTTGGGCAAGAAGCGATTCATCAATAGATATATATGGATCATACCAATCAAGTGGTAGTGGAGGAGCCAGTAATCATTATTCTGAATATGGTTTAATAGACAAGGAAGGTAATTGGCAGTTTATTGTAGGTATTGAAAGTGAAAGCGACATTAATCAGCTTAATTTATATCATAAGCTAGGGCAAATTCCTGAGTTGGCAGCTTCAAAGGGAGTATCTGAAGGCTTTGAGTTTATTACCTTACACTTTGATGAAGGTGTTGTCAATACATATGAGGACGATAATTATATCTATACATTTAATGTCTATGACAAAAATGGAGATATTATTGAGGATGAGGGCCTTTATACGAATAGCATATATAAAGAAATCTTTGATGAGGCAGGTATATTATTTATTACACCAGATGAGGTTTCTATAATGATTGAGGAGAAAGGGAATAAGGTGGGAGCCATAGATGTATCTAATGAAGAGACAGAAGTACTATGGATGCCACTTATTAATGACATATTTTCATACAACGCTGATAAAAATGTGACTTATGAAAAATATGCTCGTTTACATGAGAGTATGCCAGAATACAGGTTTGTCGCAACCGGTTTAGTGACCGGAACAGACCCATGGTCATTTGGCTATGTTATGGGACTGGAGGTCTTTGATGAAAACAACACTCGTATTCTTACTGAGGATTTTTCAGAACATTATGAGGATAAATTAGTTGGGTATGCTGTTTATAATGAAATGATGGACACTATGGGCTTGCATGTGGTTGACGTAAACTTTGATGGATATAAGGATGTTATTATTCTTAATAATTTTTCTGGAGCACATGCCAATACATGGTATGATTGTTGGCTGTGGGATGTGAATACATCCTCCTTTGTCGCTTCTGAATCATTTGCTCAGATATGCAATCCAGCTCTTAATCCAGATAAGGGCTGCATATACTCAGCTGGAGGTTCAGGAGCTGCTTATTGGGGAGGCCAAATATACCAATTCATAGATGGTGAATTTGTTGTTACTAATGACTTATATACCGATTGGGACGGACTAGTGGAAAAGAAACTTACTGACGGAATAATGGAGATAGTCCGTGAAGTAAAATACGAAGAAGGTAGCCGGATTTATGAGAGTGAACAGGAGTATTATAAAAATGACGAATTGTGGCAACTGGAGAATCCTCATTGGTACTGGCTGGGAGGTCATCATGCCGATCAATGGCTAGATTGAACAACATCAGGACAATGTGCTAAATTCACAGACTATCGATGAAAAGTAGGAAACTCTTTTGAAATATAGAATAATAGATTCGTTTGCGGGGTGTGGGGGCATGAAGATGCAGATGAAAGAGTACTTCATTTTTATTTTAAAAGCAAGTGATTCTCCAAAATGTAAACATGAGGCGGTTTCTAATAACTAAAGAATTCAAATTTTGTTGCCTATAAGGCATTAGGAGGAAAACGATGCTAGAATTAAGATTGCTAGATGACAGTGATATACCGTTGGTAGAAAAATGGCTGAATAAGGAGCATGTGAAAAGATGGTACGAGATACCGCATCTTGAAGTTACAATTAATGACTGGATGACTGAAATAAAAGAACGCTATGGACAATATCAATGGCTAACACACCTAATTGTAGTGTGGCAAGGGTGTCCGATTGGATTATGTCAATACTATAAATGTGTGGACAGTTTTGATGAGGATTTTGGAACACTACCACTTACGGGCTCATATGGAATTGATTATCTTATAGGAGAAGAAGCCTATATCGGCAAGGGTCTGGGCAAGATAATGATTACCGAGCTTGTGAATAAAATCTTTTCCTTTCAAGATGCACAGATAGTTACGGCTGACATTGACAGAGATAACAAGGCTTCCGAAAATGCACTGCTATCCTGCGGTTTTAGATTATTGAATGCTGAAAGTAACCGATATTTTATACAAAAGGTATAGACATATTCCAATTTATGTGGAACTCTATACTTCCGTTTAAAATAAGGCTTAAAAATTAAAAAGCTGCACATCAGTGGACTCGCACTTTTTTCTTGCAGATTTAACTACA
>CAZDWP010000271.1:0-3304 GCA_964508985.1 uncultured Herbinix sp.
TGCCCTTGCGGACAACCGCATTTCGAGTGCGGCTCGTTATGACCACTTCGATACATCTCCAGAGTTCATAATATATAGTATATCTTCTACTTTAACTGAAATCAATAGCCTTATTAACAACTATTATCGGCTAAATCCTATTATCATAAGTTCAACGCCTATCTTATCATTAATCTGGCCAGTTTTTATCTGTTCATCAGTATCTGCGGCAAGCTTTAATGATTTATAAAGCTGCTCTATAGAAAAGTTTTTTGTCTGGCTTATATATTTACTAACTGTAAAGGGAGGAATACCTACATTATCGGAAATAAATTTCGCCGCAAGCCCATGGGAATAAAGGTCCTTGACTTGTAATAGTATATTAAAATGTCTCATAATCAGATATAAGATATGGGAAGGTTTCTCGCGAACAGACAATAAATCATAATACAATGCTAATGCTTTTCCTTGTTGCTTTAAGCCGATTGCATCCATCATCTGAAATATTTTACCAGTAATCTGTGTGGTAACAATCGCCTCAACATCCTCCTTAGTAATACTATCTCTGTCTAAAGTGAAGCTAATTAGCTTTTCTACTTCATTAATTATATTATCCATATCTGTACCTGTCTTATCCAAAAGAAAATCGCATACATTCTCTGTAATCATCTTATTAGAAGGTTTTAGTAATGACACTACAAACAATTTCAGGTTCTTATCATCTAAACCTTTCATTTCTGAAATTGTACCTCGGTCATGAATAAGCTTATAGGCCTTATTTCTTTTATCTACTTCCTGCTCTGTAAATATAAATATAGTGCTTGGTGGAGCCTTCAAAAGCATACCAGCCAAATCACTTTTCGCTTTAAAACAACCGCTTTGCTCAAGAAGAATCAATCTATTATCACTAAAAAATGGCAGTGTTTGGGCTATGTCATTTACCTCATTTAGATCAATATCTTTTCCTTCGAATCGAGAAAAATTCATCTGCTCAGAGTCTCCCAAAATTGCATCCTTTAATTTATCTCTGTAAAGCTTAATTAAGTATGATTCTCCTCCATACAGAAGGTAGAATTGCTTAAAGTTTCCTGATTTGATATGCTCTTTAATAACCTTCATATAATAACCAATACCGTCCTTTCGGAACATTTTTCTTCCGCCTAAAGCCATCATTCTTAATCAATGGTCCCAAACTCCTTTAATGGACTTATCCTAAAGAATGCCTTACCGCCAATATTCTTTCTCTGTACATTACCGACTACAGAATATCTGCTGTCCTTACTTATGTTACGATTGTCTCCCATAACAAAGTATTCATCATCTTCAAGAACTATAGGTTCTGCTGCTCTTCCCGGATCAAGTATAGGTTCTTTTCCATAATTCTCTTCAAGGACTTCGCCGTCTATGTAAATTTTACTGTTTTTGATTTGTAAGGTTTCTCCGGGTAGCCCTATAATACGCTTTACATAGTACTCCTCATTATCACGACCATATGGATAAAATACTATTATGTCAAATCGATTTAGTATATCCATTCTATAAGAGATTTTCTCTACAAATAGATGTTCTCCATCAGAGAGCGTGTTCTCCATTGATTCTCCGTCTACAATAGTACGCTGTAATACATAATTTGGAACAACATAGAGACTGACAAAAATCAGAATAGCATAGAATAGTAAATCGAAAAGAAAGCTTTTTAAAGAGCTTTTCTTATCCGGATCATCCTCTTTCTGTTCAATAGAATCATAGTCCTTATCAGTTATAAAATCCTTGTAGTCTTCATGCTTAGTGTCCATATGATAATTCCTTTCAAACTCATATGATTAACATCAAAATAAAACTATAAAGCACCTTCATATAAATCAAATATGAAAGTGCTGATGTCTTGTATCATTTATAGCTATTACAAGTTCTCTTCACCTAATTCATCGTCTCCAATTATCTTAACCTTACCCTCATATAGCTCTTCGATTGCTACCGAAAGAGGTTTTGGAAAGTCTAAATCAATTAAGGCTTCTGCTCCATCAATTAGCTGTCTGGCACGTTTTGCAGTTGCTATCACAATAGAATATCTACTATTGACAACGGGATGCTCTCCCGGCTCTATCTCACTGTTTACTACCTTCATAAGGTCTGTGTATGACGGATGTAACATATAATATCTCCTTCTTTCTAATGTAATTTATATTAGTATATCATATATTTACTACTGAATGTGTTTATTAGAAATTATATCTTGATTCTCATCATAACGTTGATTCACCCTGCCGGTAATTGTATCGGGAAGTAATGATGATAATAGCAAATGACCGCTGTCGGTTACTATAACCGCCTTTGTTCTTCTTCCGCAGGTTGCATCTATTGCCATCCCTGTATCCTTAGCCGTTTGTACCATTCTCTTAACTGGTGCGGCATCCGGGCTGATAATACTAACAATTTTACTGGAATTTACCACATTTCCAAATCCAACATTTATCAACCTATTCAATACTACTCCTCTTTTCGACATTATCTATTCGATATTTTGAATCTGTTCTCTGACCTTTTCAATCTCAGTTTTCAAGTCTATTGCCTTATTCGTTATCTCAATATCACTGATCTTGGATAAGATTGTATTGGCTTCTCGGTTCATCTCCTGAGCAATAAAATCAAGCTTTCTGCCAACATTATCGCTCTCATTTAATGTATTAATCATATTATCAATATGACTCATTAGGCGTACTGTTTCCTCATCTACACAGATTTTATCAGCATATACGGTAACCTCTGTAAGTAGTATGCTTTCATCTACCTTTGTATCCTGCAAAAGTTCTGTGACCTTTGCCAGTAGCCTGCTTCTGTATTCACCTACTATTTCAGGGGATCTTTCCTCAACAAAATCTACAAGTTTAGCCATATTGTTAAGCTTTGTTACTAGATCTAGCCTTAGGTTCTCACCTTCCGCTATTCTGGTCTCTACAAACGCTTCAGCGGCATTCTTAACTGCCTCTTCCACTAGCTCCCATAGCTTAGCCTCATCAATAGTTTGCTCTTCTAATGTAAATACATCCGGGTATCTTGATAATACTGTTGTTCTTATATCATTCTCAATACCAAATTCTTCACTGATTTTTACTAGATTATCATAATATTCCTGAGCAAGATCTGAATTGTACTTTACACTTACTGTATTTTCGGTATAATCCTCATAGGAGATGTAGACATCCACTTTACCGCGTCCGATATATTTCTTTAGGAGATTCCTTATACTAACCTCAAAAAAGCCTAGTTTTTTAGGAAGCTTAATTGAAATATCACAATATCTGTGATTAACAGACTTCATCTC
>CAZDWP010000272.1:0-3296 GCA_964508985.1 uncultured Herbinix sp.
ATACAATTATATACCAGTATTACAAAATGTGTCAAGAGGAATCTGGTGAGGTAAATTGTACAATCTCAAAGTTAGTAAAGAAAGGATATTTACGAGGAATAAGGAATGGTGGCAAAACCCTCCTAATGATAAAGAGCTGATATGTTACTTTATCAGCTCTCCTAACTGGTCAGACAATTCATTAGCAAGCAAAATATCATTATCTTTTAAAGCTCTTGTTATTTTCGTTTCAAGGGATATTTTCTTTTGTTCGATCTCTAAATAGTTTCTTTCAAAATGCTTGGTATAAATCATTTTTCTAAATTTTCGAGTACTCATTTTTCTGACCGTCTTATTATCTATTATTAACACACTATCCATACAATTTACTATCATATAGAAATCATGAGAAATCATTAATACTGCGCCATTGAAGTCGTTTATGGCTTTTTCCAGAGCTATTTGTGAATAGGTATCTAGATGACTTGTTGGTTCATCAAGAAGTAATAAGCTTGCTTTTATTGCAGCAATTTTAGCCACTTGAAGTATGTTTTTTTCACCACCAGATAAAGAATCTATCCTTTGGTTTAGGTGTTCACCCTCAAATCCATAGTTTACAAGATATGATTGAACCTCAGAATTTGTCTTAAACCCAGCATCTAAGAATTCCTCAAGTATGGTATTAGATTCATTCAAAGTATCACCATGAAGCTGTGATAAATAAGCCACTTTACTATCTTCATTAATCTGAATAGAATCGTGGCTATTTTTATAAATGTCTCGGAGCAGAGTCGTCTTTCCAGTACCATTTGCACCTATAAGAGCTACTTTTTCATTAGATGCTATTTCGAGGTTAACATGCTCCATAAGGATATCATCAAAAGCTACACTATAATCAGAGACTGTTAATATTACTTTATCTTCAATTACATGGTCTGTATCTAATCGGATATCCGGTTGTTTTATGTCTACGAAAGGATCTTTAATTCTGTCTGCTTCCAATCGATCTTTAATCTTTACTCTTGCCTTTAGAGCTCTACCTCTAGCAGCGTCCGCATCGTAATCTGCTCTCAATCTTAGCTTTTCAATTATTATCTCATTTCTCTCGATTTCTTCAGAATAGGCAGTGGCTAGCTCTTGTAGCTCGATTTTTCTTAGGAGTAAGGAGAAATTATAATCAATATAGCGTCCATCAAACTCTTGGAGCTCCTTGTTCTCGAGATGCAATATCTTATTAAAGCAATGATTTAATAGATATCGGTTGTGCGTAATAACCAGTATTGTTCCTTTGTGAGAATTTATCAAATTCTTAAGGGAGTTTAAGTTCTCAAAATCTAAGAAAACATCAGGTTCGTCCATAATCATTAAGTCCGGGCTGTTTTGCATTTCCTTAATAAGAAGAATAAGCTTGAATTCTCCACCACTGAGCGTTGAAAGCTTTTGTTTTTCAAGCCGGCCTAGGTTCGCAAGATTTAGTTTTCTTCTAATGCTTTGTTCAAATTCATCTCCACCGATTGCATTATAGGAGTCTAAGGTTTCTTGATAATGTTCAAGCAAACCATCAAGATCGGTAGAGGTCTCCATCTCGGTATAGATAGAGGATAGGGTGTTTTGCAGCTCTATAAATTCCTCTGCGATATATTCGAAAACTGTAAGGTCTTCTGCTAATTCAGATGGGGATAACTGACTTACATACCCAATTCTACAATGGGTAGCGATATCCAAAGTTCCATCGTACATATAGCTGTCTGGATTCATAATGATATCTAGTAGAGTACTTTTGCCACTGCCACTTCTTCCTATAAAAGCACAGTGTTGGCCTTCTTCCAGTGTAAACGAAATATTATGAAACAAATCCTTTTGCGGAAACGAATAGGAAAAATTATTCACTTTTATCATATTGTTACCTTTCTAAATCATTATAAAAGAGCCTTGACTCTTCTATATATAATCTTCACCCAATCGTAATTTTATTAACACAAGAAGAACACTCGTGACTTTAGTCGTGTGAAGGTTCAATGATTAAGATAATAAAGACATGAGATACGTTAATTTGGTGTAATAGTAATATTGACTGCTTCCTTATATCCGCGGTCATCACCAACTCTTATTACATTATTAGATGTACTCCAAGTTAATATCTCGTCGTCGCCAGATATAGGATTGCTCTTTGTTGCGGATACTTTGCATACTTTATTGTAATATTTTTCAATCTTACCTTTGATTGTATTATAGTCGTGAACTTTACCATCAATATAAGTACCAACAGATAGCTCAATTTTATTAAGTGAATCATTCTGTCCAAAATAATAGTAAACAGGCACACTTGTGTTTCCCCTGATTCCAAACTCCTTACAACTCAAACCTAAACTTGTTGCAAACTGTTCTTCGCTAATTATTGAATCTGTTCTTAGTCCAGTTGCATATGTATCAGCCATTTGAACCTGTTCGTTTGTAGAACCCCACTTCAAGTCGTAAGGAACTTCAGATCCTGAAATAGGAGGATTAGCTATAAAATACGTTATTACCAAACCTATGATAACAATAGCAGCCATTGCAATAAATATAACCTTCTTTTTTGCAGGAGATTTTTTTGTAACAACATATTCAGTAGCTGTAGGTATAATGTTTTCCGCTTCATTAGGTATATTAAATTTTTCTCCACAGCTATTACAAAATTTCATATCTTCAGTTATTAGATTTCCACATTTCGAACAGTACATTGATATTCCTCCATTTTTCTTCTCGGTCTATAGATCTTTATTTGATGGAAACTGTCAACAGGTATGCTTTCTGATAGTCTAAATCGTACCTAAAATTATATCAAATGGTTAACAAAAACACAATAAAATCATACAAAGAATATAATACAACAAAACTAGCAGGTTAATCATCAGGGATTTCCTCATCAGTTACGCTGCGCGACTATAAATGTAGGTGGTGTAATTAATTTCAAGAGCACTAAAACTTGTTGTAATATATGGCAAAACAATGTAAAATGATAATAATTTAATTATTGAAGTGTGGGAAGCTAGCAATGGCGAACATTGAAAGAGAACCGCTATTAATTAAGTACTTATTATCTACTTATAATCGGGATAGTGTATAAGAGATAAGAGTAGCACTATTACGAAAAAATAGGGGGTAAGCATGAAATTACAAAGGAAGCTCGTTGTAAGCGAGACTCCATCCAATTAAGAATTAGTGTACCTAATTCTTAATTGGATGGAGCCTTTTTTTATATAATAGGAAAGTACGTCCTTTATCACTTCGTGAACGCGTTCGGCGCGGAGAATGTGCCAAGGCACATTCTTTCT
>CAZDWP010000273.1:0-3265 GCA_964508985.1 uncultured Herbinix sp.
TTTATGGATACTGGGAGTATCCAGATTGCCTAATGCATGAGTATGGATGCTACAGTAGTATTGTAACTGAGAACATTAATGAACTGGAGTATAAGATAGAGAATATGTGTAAGAAGCTATCAGATAGCTTAGTAATTATTACTGCTGATCATGGTCATACGAATACTGACTATTATGTATTAAGTGAGTTTCCTAAGCTTTACTCAATGCTTAAGAGGTCTACTACGATTGAACCAAGAGCAACAGCTTTTTATATTAAAGAAGAATGTATAGATGATTTTCCAACAGAGTTTCGCAAGAATCTTGGTGAAGATTTTATACTCTACTCTAGAGCAGAAGTGATCGAAAAGAAGTTATTTGGAACAGGTAATATGCACCCTAAATTCGAAGAATTTATAGGAGATTATCTAGCTATAGCAATCAAGGATAAAGGAATTGTTTATTCAGGGGAATCTATGCAATATGCTTCCCATCATGCCGGATTAACTGAAAAGGAATTAATAATACCGCTAATTGCAGTAAAAAAAAGGTGAGGGAAAATAATGATTCCTTCAAAAGATGAAGCAATGACATTAATTAATGAAGCGTATGATATGAATCCAGTATCCAGTATAGGAGAGCAGGATGTTTCTGATAGGGACAGACAGAGAATTATTAACTGATTAAAGCTTTCTGTTAACAGAACTTTTATAAATGGACAATATGGTATGGATTATGAATAGGAGGTATAGATAATTATGAAGAATATGGATGTACTAGAAGCAATATCAACAAGAAGAAGTGTAAGGAAGTTTACCGGTGAACCAGTATCAAATGGGGACTTAGACATTATATTAAGAGCAGGCTGTCAAGCACCATCAGCACATAATAGGCAACCATGGGAGTTTATGGTGATAAGGGATAAAAGTAAGTTTGAAGCCATAGCTAAAGAACATAAGTATGCTAAGATGCTTCCACAAGCTGATGTCTGTATCATAATATGTGGTGATGAGGAAAAGCAAAATAAGAATGGCTTTTTAATTGCGGATTGTTCAGCTGCAATTCAAAACATACTTTTAGCTACTCACGGCATAGGACTTGGTGCTGTATGGTGTGGTTTATACCCTGATGAAGAGAAAATTGAGTTAATACAAAATGTCTGCCAACTACCTAGCAATATCATACCTATTGGAATGGTTGTTATAGGACATAAAGGTGAAGATAGAGAAATGGTTGATAGGTTTGATGCAGATAAAGTACATTGTGAGATTTGGTAAAATATGTTTCCAAACTGTAAAACTGCTTGCACGGCCAACCTTGTGCAAGCAGTTTATGTATCAAGATATAAGGATACAAAAATACAGTCTAAATATAGTAAGGCAGTATATTTGACAAATAAGCAATATATTTGTTATTATTTTTAACATGAAATGGTATATATAGTTTCTCTATATTTTTTGAGGTGTTTGTATGAGAGATTATCGATTTACAAATTATGAAGTAGCCTATATAAAACATGTACGAAGAAGGAGGAAATCGAGAGGCTTTCTTAAAGCTACAGCTATATTGTTATTATGCTGCTTAGTAACAGGGTTTGTTGCCGGTAGGTATATATATTTTAGAAGTTATAGAGGACAGTGGTGCTGAAATAGCTGGTATTCTTGCAGATGATATACTTATATCCTTAGCTGGTAAAGAGGTACGCACGATGACTGAAGTAGATAAGATTAAAGAAAATTATAAAGCTGGTGATACGGTTGAAGTTGTAGTAGTTAGAAATGGAAAAGAAGTAAAACTTTCCCTTACTTTCACAGAAGAGCGTTAGAAGGGGCATAATGGAAACTGATAAAATCTAGTGATTTCTATAAGCATAATACATACTTGAATAAAACCACTGCTTGCAATACTCAGCCTTATGCAAGCAGTGTTTTATTTTTCTACTTATTAATCTGCACTTGGTACCTCATACCAGTGATCACACCGTTTTCGTCTCTGTTATATCTAGAAAAACGTATTCCTTTTTCGCCTCCTCCAGATAATCCTTTTACGTCTGACATCCCTATAAAACCTTCTGGGAATATCCATTCCTCTCCACATACCACTTTATAGCCATCGTATTCATAAACCATCAATCCTTCATCTGTATAAGATACTTCCTTGACTGATTCAGGAATCAATATAGATACTTCCATTAATGCGTCTAGGTATTCTGGAACTTGTAGGTCAGCTAAAGTGCCATTTTCTATAATATCAAATATATCAAAATCTGATGAATCAACATTAATGGAGTCTGAATTATTTGATTCAGAACTATTTGAATCGGAATTACTTGTATCAGAATTATTTGAAACGGAATTATTTATTTCAGAATTATCCGAATCTGAATCAGAGTTATCATCCGAATATAAATCCTGAAGGTATTTTTCGGCTTTCTCTGGATCTGCTTTTGATGGATCAAGTGGCAAATCAAAGAGAATATTTATTCCGTCAAATTCTAGATTAGGACTAATCTCCCCTGTTTCCTCATTATAGTTATAGGCATCAACACTATAGAATGTTGTACTACTCACGCTAAGATATAGCTCTCTATCTGCAAATATTTCTATATCGTCACATTCAATAAGGCGGTACATAACCCCATCGACTACCAACTCCGAATAACTACCATTCATAGTAGCAATATTACACCACCAAGGTTTTTCACCTTTAATAAGTGGGGATATAAAGAAAGAGGTCTCACCATACTCATCATCACTTGTGGAAGGCATAGGACTTCCATCTTCCTTAGCGATTGCAACTACGGCATAGGTTCTATTTGGATAAATTTCATGGGCTGAGCCTTTAAAATCGCTGAGGTCTTCGCCAGAGACGATTCCTAAAAATGAAATATTATATCCTCCTGAGCTTATGGTTTCATTAATCACAGTCGCATCCTCACTTTGAAATGCAATAGCAAGGCCCTTATCACCAAGCTTCTGTGCAATTTCTTCAGGACTTAATATTTTCCATGCGGCATATATAGTGACAGGCATTAATAGGGTTAGTAGAATTACTAATAAAGGTATGGGAATTAATTTTCTAATATTTTTTTGCATGACATGCTCCTCTATGCTATTTTTTATTGATTGATTCAGTTCATAACTGGGTCCTTCTATCTGTGTAAGGGATTCTCTAAGTAGTTCGTCTATATTATGATCCTTCATATTCATACACCTCCAATGTTTTTTTGAGTGATTTACGTGCATTGTGAAGCCTGCTTTTTACTGTTCCCTTAGGAATGTGCAAG
>CAZDWP010000274.1:0-3257 GCA_964508985.1 uncultured Herbinix sp.
TATATTTCATTGTACAAGATCCTAGCGGATAGAAACCGTTATTAACACCAAATGTACGCTTCACAAGCTTAGTATAATGCCTACTAATTTCAGTCTCTGAGACATGAGGAAGATTAAGTTTCTTCTTCCTTTCATAGCCTGCACTTACATCAGTAATCGGCACATCACATTCGGGCATAAGATCTAGACCGCGATTCATATTTCCCCTCTCAAATATTAGCTTCATATTTGCCTCTCATTCCGCCGCCATAAGCGGCATAGATAATTAGTGAAGAATGCGCACTTTTCATACTACTTCCTTAAGGATCCGAATCATGGTATCAATCTCTTCCTTGGTATTAACCTCAGTAGCGCACCAAAGTAGCTGTCCCTTACGGTTCTCTGTATCTCTATTTAAAATATGTCCAGTAAGTCTCTTGCTCTCTTCCAGTGGATATCCTCCGAGAATTCCATGGTCAGAAAGAGCCTTTAACACCTTATCAACATCGGTATTTACGGTTGTAACAAATTCATTAAAGAATTCTCCCTGATATACCAATTCATATCCATCAATCTCACATAAGCGATTAGCCAGGTAGTGAGCCTTTGACATAGAAAGAGTCGCGACTTGCTTAAGTCCCGCATTTCCCATAGCAGTAAGATAAACCGCTGCTGTCATAGCACAAAGGGCCTGATTGGAGCAAATATTACTGGAAGCCTTCTCACGACGAATATGCTGTTCTCTGGCTTGCAAGGTCAGAACGAACGCCTTTTTTCCTTGCGAATCCTTCGTCTCTCCAACAATTCTTCCGGGGAGCCTTCTCATTAGCTTATCGGTGGTCGCCATAAATCCGAGATATGGGCCTCCAAATGATAAGCCCAAACCAAGTGGCTGACCTTCTCCTATGGCTATATCCACACCGTACTCAGCCGGTGTCTTTAATATTCCTAAGGAAATGGGATTGCAGCTCATGATATATTTAATATCAGTATCAGCCAGAATACTGCCGATAGCATCTCCATCCTCTAAGAGTCCATAAAAATTAGGCTGTTGAATAAGGACACATGACGTATCATCACCTAATTTATCCTTCAAGCTTTCTATATCTGTAAGTCCATCCTTTACAGGAATAAGCTCCAGCTCCATATCTGTTCCGCTAATGTATGTGCCTATGGTTTCAATAATCATAGGATTTACAGAAGCAGATATTAGTGCTTTTTTCCTCTTCCTCTCCTTACTCATTATCACTGCCTCAGCAGCGGCACTGGCACCGTCATAAACCGATGCATTTGACACCTGCATTCCAGTCAGCTCGCAGATCATAGTCTGATATTCGAAAATGGATTGAAGAATTCCCTGACTTATTTCAGCCTGGTATGGAGTATAGGCTGTCATAAATTCCTCTTTAGATGTAACCTGCTTAACAATAGAAGGGATATAGTGACGGTAAGCACCGCACCCCCTGAAAATAGAATCGTAAACCTTATTCTTTCCAGCAATCTTTCTCATTCTGCCAGACACTTCCATCTCAGACATACCCCCTGGAATATCTAGGGGAGCATTAAGCTTCACTTCCTTAGGTATGGCATCAAACAACTCCTCCATGGAGCTAAGACCAATTGCCTTTAGCATACTAAGCTGCTCTTCATTTGTATTTGGAACATAAGTACCCATATATGTCCTCCTATTCTACTCAGCTATAAGTTTCTTATATTCCTCTTCTGTTAGTAAATCAGCTTTATCATTGATATCTTCAACCTCAATAAACCAAGCTTCCATAGCATCGGAATTAACAAGCTCAGGTTGGTCAAGAAGGTCCTCGTTAATAGCCTTAACATTTCCTGATACGGGACTATATACATTAGATACAGCCTTTACGGACTCAACATCTGCAAAAGTTTCGCCTACTGCGACCTCGTCTCCTTCTTCAGGAAGACTAATAAACACCAAATCACCTAGCTCGTTTTGTGCATAATCGGATATACCTACCCTAGCTGTTGTATCATCTAATAACTCTACCCATTCATGGGATTTTGTAAATAAAATCTTACTCATAACATACCTCCTAATAATTTTTATTTGTTAATATACATATAACGGAGGTATTGACCTCCTAATAGTTTTTATTTGCTAATATACATATAACGGAGGTATTGACCTCCTCAAGGACTTTGTCCTTATGCGTGAGTATAAAAAGGCAACTCTACTATCTCAGCTGTAATCTTTCTACCTCTTACATCCACCAATAGCTCAGTTCCGATACTGCTTTTATCCACATCAATCAAGGCCATGGCAATGGGATAGCCTAGATATGGAGAATGGGTTCCTGAGCTTGTTCTTCCAATTTCATTGCCACCGTAAAACACAGGGCAATTCTCTCTTGCAATGCCTCTTCCTGTTATCTTAAGTCCCACACGGGTCTTAGTAGGTGTTCCTCTATCGATAATACCCTTCTTTCCAATGAAGTTATCCTTCTTAAGCTTTACAGCGAATCCCAATCCCGCTTCTATAGGAGATATATTATCATCCATCTCGTGACCATATAGAGGCATACCTGCTTCTAGACGAAGAGTGTCTCTAGCCCCAAGCCCGCAGGGAATTAAGCCCACGTCTGCTCCTGCATCAAGCAGAAGCTCCCACAGCGGAGCGGCATCCTCATTCTTACAGCATAGCTCATATCCGCCTTCTCCAGTATATCCAGTTTTAGATACCATGCAACTTATTCCAGAAATATCTACATTCTCTTTGAATGTATAGTATTTTACAGGAAGCTCGTTAATATCAGAAATCTTTCCTATTATATCAGTAGACAGTGGTCCTTGAAGGGCAATAAGTGCCATATCATCAGAGATATCCAAAAGCTGTACCTCACCGAATAGATGAGACTTCATCCACTCCACATCCTTATGTCGATTGGATGCATTGACAACGATTAGATACTCTTCCGGACTAACCCTATAGATAAGGACGTCATCGACTACCCCGCCCTCCTCATTGCACATGGGACTGTATTTTACCTGCCCATCTGTCATACGACTGCAATCATTGGTTACAAGCATCTGAATATTATTAAATGCGTCCTTTCCCTTAATAATAACCTCACCCATATGGGATACATCAAATATTCCTGCTGCATTTCTAACAGCTAGATGCTCTGCAATGACGCCTGATTTATATTGTACCGGAAGTAGATACCCCGCAAACGGGACTATTTTTCCTTCTTCACGTACATGGCAATCATAAAGAGGTGTTTTCATATCCATAAATGTTTCCTCCT